>JBJOIE010000159.1:0-11359 GCA_046047295.1 Actinomycetota bacterium
ATGATCATCTGATGGATAGCAGGAACATCATCAGCTGTAGCTCGGCGGATCACGTCACCACACTAGGGCGAATTCGACTCACCAGCACTCCCCGGGATGCAACACTTCGCACTGTGTTCGATCCCGCACTCGCCGCAGCCGCCCACGGCCACATCACCCAGGTAGACACGTTCACCGATCTCTTCCGTGCCCACTACGAATCCCACACCACCGTTGCCGAAACTTTCACCGAATTCACCGTTGGGCTAGGTGTTGCCGAGGGTTGTGATGGCGAGATCATCGCCTTCGATAACACCGTGTGGCAGGTACGTGCCGATGGTTACCCGGTGATCGCCGAACCCACGCTGGGTCTGCCCTTCGCCGTTGTCGCCCAAGGCGGTCTCGCCCTCGACACACCCGTGCCCTCCGGATCGGCGATGGATGATGTATCCGCGCTCATCACCGAGATCCTCACCGAAGGTGGATCACCGGCGCATGATCTCGTCGCAGCGGTGCGAATTGACGGAGTATTCACCGATGTGGTTTTGCGTAGCGAGCACAAGCAGGCCGAGCCGTATCCGCCGCTAGCGGAGGTACTCAGCGAGGAGGTGCGCTTTGAGTTTGATAGCTGGGAGGGAACCTTGGTCGGATTCCGATTCCCTAACGACGACAACGGCATCACCATCCCCGGGCTACACCTCCACGGTGTGTCCACGGGGCGCGACAGTGGCGGACACTGCCACCAGTTCACCGTTGCCCACGCCACGCTGACGGTCTGGTTGGACGATGTTGAGGTGACCTTGCCCCATGAAGGCCTCGCCGACGCAGTGCGGGAACACTTTTCACCGTAGGACCAACGCAGTCGTCGCATGAATGTCGCGTTTATGTCGCACCCGGCGCACCGTCTGCCACTCACTCGGGTGACCACCTACCCTCATTGCGTGAGCCCTAGAACCGTGGACGAGGCCGTTGCCCAGTTGGAGCAGATCATTACCTCCGGCGGCCCGGAGCAGATCACTACGGCACGGACCCTCTTGCACTGCATTGAAGATGCCGAGTGCGATGACTCCCTGATGGATCAGGTAGGAGCGCTCTACGATGCCTACCTGAACGATCCCTATCTCACCCGCTAGCGCAGCGTCCCGCTCGCCATCACGTCACAAGGTGCCCGCATGTTCGAAGAGACCAAGAAACTCATCGATCACGCTAATTCGAATAACGATTCACTCAGCGAACTCAGCGACCAACGTGCACCGCAAACCTCACTACTTCGCAAGCTGCTCGTAACTGCAGTTGCACTAGCTGCGATCGCCGCATTGATAGTCGCAGCAATCATTAGCCGTAGTTAAAAGTTAGTCACCTTCACCACGGCACCATCAGCGGTATAGGTGGTCCACTTCCCCGACTGCTCACCATTGGTGAATGAGCCACTGCGCATGAGTGAGCCATCCCGGCGAAACCACTTCCAGTTTCCATGGAGCTCACCATTCTTCACCTTGCCACTGGCCTTGGTGTAGCCGTTGTCGTAATACTCGAATACCTGGCCAGTCGAACGTGGATAGGACTCATTGATCTGTGCGATGCGCGCCTTGAGAATCTTCTTGAGTAGCGGCGTGGGGAAGGGCTTGTCCTTTGCAAAGTGAATGGTGCCCTTCGTGACCGTGTACGCAGCGAGTTCGGTGGTCAGCAGGCTTGCCACCACGCTGCCCGGGAACAGGCTGTTGTGCTCCTTGAAACCGGTAAGGCTGATCACTATGTCTTTGCCCACTCGGAAGGTGGGCATGCCCCAGGAAATCTCGACGCCCGCCCCAGGCAAGGCCGCGGCGATCGCCTCACGCGTTTTCACGAGCGCCGAGCGCTGGGCTGGTGGGAGGTCCTTCCAGAAGTCCTTTATGCGCGCATCCACCCGCGAAGAATACCCACCCGGCTGAGCATTATTTTCCGCATCTACGGAATATTCGAGTTGCCGCCACCGCTAAATCACCATAATCTTCCTTTTCATGGCGCAAATTCGGATTTCTGAAGCCGCCTCCCTGCTTGGCGTGAGCGATGACACCGTGCGCCGATGGATCGCTGATGGGCGTCTTGCAGCGAGCCCTGAGGCGGCCGGACCAAGCACGGTGGACAGCCGCGAGGTCGCCACCTTGATGGCCGAGGGCACCATCGCCGATACCGAGGGCGTGCCCACTTCAGCCCGAAACCGATTCCCCGGAATCGTCACGCGCGTTGAGCGCGACGGTGTGATGGCACTGGTGGAGATGCAGGCCGGCCCGCATCGAATCATTTCCCTGATGAGCCGCGAGGCCGCCGATGAACTCGGCTTAGAACCGGGAGTGCGCGCGGCTGCATCCATCAAGGCCACAAACGTGGTTATCGAAAGCCGTGAAAAGCAGGCGTGATGCGCACCCGACTTTTCGCACTCGGCGTCTCCGCCTTGATGCTGGCCGTGAGCACTCCGGCGGGTGCGGTGACAAATCGAGCCAACGATGCGCCGAACCCATACGTTGCGAGTATCCCTGCGAGCACGATCACCGTATCCGCAGCGGCATCATTGACAGACGTGTTTCCGGTGATCGCTGCCGCTTTTACTAAGCGATACCCACAGTTATGGGTGAAGTTTAATTTCGCAGGATCGAATGCGCTGGTGGAGCAGTTGCGCGCAGGTGCGCCCTCAGACGTTCTCGCAACGGCCAGTGAAGACACCATGTGGAAGTCGACGAACGCTGGACTCACGGCCAAACCGCTGCTGTTTGCACGCAATGCCATGGCAATAGCCGTGCCCGCGGGGAATCCTGCCGAGATCACGTCTTTGGCCGATCTCGCGAAAACGAACGTGTCCACCGCCATCTGCGCACCCGCCGTGCCGTGCGGAATACTCGCCGCCGAACTCTTTGCCAAGAATGACCTCGTCATCACACCGGTCACCAAGGAACTTGATGTACGCGCGGTGATGGGCAAGGTCATCGCAGACGCAGTTGACGCAGGGATCGTTTACACCACAGACGTCAAGGCAGCAGGCGATTCCGTTGATTCGATAACAATTCCGGTTTCGAAAAATCTCTTTACCAACTACCCCATCGCCACGGTGAACGAGTCAAGCAATGCCAGAGCGGCAAAGGCATTTGTTGATTACGTGCGCTATTCCAAATCTGCGCAACAGATTCTGCGCGCATGGGGATTTTCCAAGCCATGGTGATCGATCGGCGACCAGCATTCCTGCTCATTCCCGGACTCATCGCCCTCGCCTTTCTCCTCATTCCCCTTCTCGCCCTCCTCGCCGATGCGCCACTCGATTCCTTTACGTCCATCCTGACCTCAGCCACCGCACGTGAGGCGCTGCGCCTGTCACTCGTCACCTCGATCATTGCCACCTTCTTCGCCACGATCGTGGGCGTTCCCCTCGCCTGGCTTCTCGCTCACGAAGCCTTACCGGCCACGCGATTGATCCGTGCCCTCGTCATCGTGCCCCTACTCCTCCCGCCTGTTGTCTCCGGCGTTGCGCTGCTGACCGCCTTCGGTCGCCGCAGCCTCATCGGCGGTTGGATCTATGACGCAACGGGTTGGCAATTTCCGTTCACCACGGTGGGCGTGGTCCTCGCCGAGGCATTCGTGGCCATGCCCTTCCTCATCATCACGCTGGAGGGTGCATTCCGTTCCCAGGATCGTGATGTGGAAGAAGCGGCGGCCACTGATGGCGCCAATGCCCGTCAGATCTTCACGCGCATCACCGTGCCGCTGGTGCTTCCTGCGTTACTCGCCGGCATCACCTTGACTTGGGCGAGAGCGATCGGTGAGTTTGGTGCCACCATCACCTTTGCTGGCAACCTCGAGGGCGCCACTCAGACGATGCCCCTCGCCGTCTACACCGCGCTGGAAACCGATCGCGATTCCGCGATCGCGCTGAGCATCACCCTGCTGGTAGTAGCCGTGGCGATCTTGGTCACCCTGCGCGGTTACTACCTTCCTGGGCGCACCAACGCAGCTAAGGCTGCGCGCCAATAGCCTGAACCCGTGGCCGCCACCTTCGCTGAGCTCGTGCACCCGAGCTGGCTGCCCGCCCTCGAACCGCACCAACCCACGCTGAGCACATTGGGAGAGTTCCTGCGCGCGGAGACTGCGGCTGGACGCGGCTGGGCGCCGGCAGGCAACAACATTTTGCGCGCCTTTACCCAGCCTCTCGATCAGGTCAAGGTGCTCGTCGTCGGACAGGATCCCTACCCCACACCGGGCCACGCGGTTGGGCTGTCCTTTTGCGTTGCTCCGGAGGTGAAACCGATTCCGCGCAGCCTGGCCAATATCTTCAAAGAGCTCACGTCAGACATCAGCTGCCCGCACCCCGCCAATGGTGATCTCACGCCGTGGGCCGATCGCGGTGTACTCCTGCTCAACAGGGTGCTCACCGTGCAACTCGGACAACCAGGAAGCCACCGCCGCAAAGGATGGGAAACGATTACCCAGGCAGCGATCGAAGCGCTTGCCAAACGAGTCGATCAACCCCTCGTAGCGATTCTCTGGGGCAAGGATGCCCAGACTGCAGCAGAGTTTCTACCGGATGTGCCGCTCATCGAAAGCGCGCATCCGAGTCCGATGTCGGCAGACCGCGGCTTCTTCGGGTCACGCCCGTTCAGCCGCGCTAACGATCTACTAGAAGAACTCGGGGGCGAGCCGATCGATTGGTGCCTACCAAGCGCACGATGATTTCACGAGCACCAACCTGAACTGCCACGCAGCCGAGGGCAAAACTTTCACGTCAAGAAGGTGATTACTGCTCGAGCGCTGCTTTCACCATCTCCATGGTCATGACGGGACTATCTGCCGAAACAACAAAATGAGGGACGTCACTACACACCAGCCGATGCGCCAATCCTCGTCGCGCCAGGATTGAGACAGCAGTTCCGAGGGTAACTCCAGACGATGCACTCACGCTTCGCGCTGCCGCCAGTACGTCATCCGCTATATCTAGGGTGGTGCGCATCACCGGATCATACGATGATCGCGACACACTATGAGGTTTCAATTGAGCCTGGCACCCGTTCGGGTGCACTTGCCCGGACATACCGATGAACCCACGCATCCGCCACAAAAGACATGAACGGCACGGTGCCAGCGAGCAGCATCAACAGGGTCTTCCAGAGCACCAATCTCATTCGGAAGCACAGGTCCACCGCGGTGATCAAGTAGATGAAATACAACCAGCCATGCCCGATCCACAGAATGCTGTAGAGCCCCGGCTTGGTCTCATTGGTTGTGAAGAAGGAAGCGAAGGTTCCACCATCACCCATCCAGCCAATGATCAACACGATCATCCACACGGTGCCTGTTGCCAAAACCACACCCGTGATCCACGCCATGATGCGAAAGCGAAGAAGCGCTCCCGAAATTCCCTTCATGGCAGCACGTTATCCCGACTCACAGTTCGGAGTGCCACGGCGGTTCGGCACCTGCCCGTTGGCAGGTGATTCCGGCAACGCGAATTCCGAACTCTGCTGCTTGGACAACCTTGGCAACGTCACCAAGGTCCGCCCGGCTCCAGCCATTGCGTAACCACTCCACCAGGAAGCCACCGCTAAACGAGTCGCCTGCTCCCACCGTGTCCACCACGCTCACTGTGGGCACATCGAGAACGTGTTTCTCACCCGAGCACATCACCTGCACGGACTCGGCGCCATCCGTGAAAAGCACGGTTGCGCCGGTTCGCATATGCAACTGTTCTGCAGCGGTAGCCGCACGTTCGCCTGGATACATGAACGCAAGATCATCGCCACTGACTTTCACCACATCAGCGCGCGCCAAGACCGCGGCCACCGTGGCGTCAAAGACCGCTGATGACGTCATGACCGACGGCCGGCAATTGGGATCAACCATCACGATCTGATCCTCGCGAGCAGCAGCCACAACGGCGGCCGATGCCGATGCCAGCGGTTCAAGTACTAAGCCGAGGGTGCCCACGTGAATGACTGACACATCGGAACTCATGCACGCGAGTGCCATATCCGGGGTTACCGCCGCAGCAGACGTTCCATCCAAGAGAAAGCGGTACGTGGCCGCACCACCAGAGTCGAGTGCAGCAATGGCCAAAGTGCTCGGTTCGACCACCTGGTGACCCAGCGCCAAGACCACACCGTCCGCGGTGAGCATGCGCAGAATGCGTTCGCCAAAAGCGTCGGTGGATACGCCACCAAGGAACGCCGCATTCTCGCCAAGGCGAGCGATAGTGCGAGCGGTATTCAATGGAGCTCCACCCACCACAGAGGTGACCTCCCCGCGCGGATCCACGATGATGTCGATGAGGGCCTCGCCCATGACGGTGATCACGGGTGAAACTTAGCCTTACCGACGGCCATGCTGCCCGAGTTGATTGACCAGGCAAGGTTGAATCAGCCTGTCCGATCCTGACTCTCGCGCCACAGCCACCAGCCATAGAGGCCGATAGCGAATGCCCCAAAGACCCACCACTGGAATGCGTATACGAAGTTCTGTAGCGGGAACGGGGCATCCCCCACCTGCACGGTGGGCGGAATGATCACCGGTGCTGGCGCATCCGCGGCCAAAAGGTACGGATCTTGCACCTGCATCATTACGTAGCCACGAGCCAACTGTTTCTGCCACAGCGCGGAAAGATCGTCCGAGTTCACGGTGATCATGTCCGCGCCGGAATTCCCGCCGCTATAGAACTCCTCATTCGGGTGGAGCACTCCGGACAACTCGGTCGGCTCCGTCAATATGGCAGGTGCAATCGTGCCCTCGGGCAACCAACCGCGATTAACCGCGATATTCGTTCCTGCCTCCGTTTGGAAGCGCGTGATGGTCCAGTAACCGCGCTCACCTTCATATTCGCGGTCGGGGATGATTACCTCATCAGCAGTGAAGGATCCTTGGGCAGTGACGGGTCTGCCGATGTTGCGGTCATCCCAGGTGCCATCGGAATTGATGATCTCCTCGATGGGCGCCGGTTGCGCTGTTGCCGCGCGCTCCGCAGCGAGGATGTCTTGGGTTCGATCCCACTGCCAGATGCCAAGGAAGACAGTGCCGACGGCGAATGCAATTGACGCGAGCAGCGCAAGCAGCCACACCGGAGTTATGGCCGTGCGCAGCAGCGATTTAGCCCTGCTTGTCATCCTCGCCTCGCTCAATCGCTTCCTCGGTCAGCTCCTGGTCATAGGCCTCGCGCTCATCTTCAGGCCCGGGCGGCAGTTTCGCGTCAACCTTCTTGAGCTGCTTATTCATGTTGCGCCAGAGGAAGTAGATCGCGATGCCGAGCAAGAGCACGAACAAGCCGGCAATCGGACCTGCACCATCAATCACTTCGGAGAGATCAGGAGTTGATTCCATGTCGATCCCTTTCAGTTGCGTAAGCCGGCGAAGAGGTCATCTTCTGGGTGGGTGGTGGGGACGGTGGAGAACGCCAGTTCAAACTCTTCGGTGGGCCAGACTTCACGTTGGAGTTCTAGCGGTGCCGCGAACCAGAAATCGTCGGGATCAATCTGGGTTGCATGCGCGAGGAGCGCTGCATCACGAATATGGAAGTAATCGGCTGCATCAATGCGCGTGGTGATTTTGTCCCAGCGATCCTCACGGTCATCCCAACGCGTGAGCCACTCCTCAAACGGTGAATCCATCCCAGCACTGATGAGTGCCTCATGCAGGGTCTGCATCTTCTTCTTGGTGAATTGCTGGTTGTAGTACACCTTCGACACTTGGTGGGGCGTGGGGTGAATATCGAGGTGCAGTTCGGGATCCGCGGCTTCCTTGACGGCCGCCATGGTGATCTCGTGGGTGCGAATGTGATCGGGATGCGGGTATCCGCCGTTCTCGTCATAGGTGGTCACCACGTGGGGTCGGAAATTCCTGATGACCTCCACGAGAGCCGGGGTGACATGCTCAAGAGGAAGATCCGCAAAGCAGCCCTGTGGCAACGGCGGTTTGGGTTCACCTTCGGGGAATCCTGAGTCTTCGAAACCCAGCCAGACGTGCTGCACGCCGAGCACTTCAGCGGCCGCCTTCATCTCCTGCTGGCGCACGGTGGGTAGCCCATGGAGATCAACCAACGGCTGCGCCTTGGCATTGAGAACGTCACCGCGCTCGCCACCGGTGCACGACACCACCATCACCTCTACGCCCTGCGCAACGTACTTGGCCATAGTTGCCGCACCCTTACTCGATTCATCATCGGGATGGGCGTGAACGGCCAGCAGGCGTAAGGGCTCTCCGGTGGGGGTGGACACCGCATTAGTCTCCCATCCATGCCGAGTCCATTCCGCAGGGACCAACTCTCCCCCGAAATGCAGGAGAGATATGGCTTCAATCGGCGACCGGTAGGCAGGTACGTCGTGATCGGCGCGGTGGTTGTCGCTTTCGTAGGGGCACTCGTGTTCGTCACGTTCATGCTTGGGCGCGAGAGCGTGCAGTACCGGCTTCTCACCTGGGGCACGGTGAGTTCCGACCGCGCTGACCTCACGTTCGAGGTGCGCGCGCCAGCAGACGCTCCGGTGACGTGCGTGGTTCGTGCTCAGGATTCCAAGCGCATCGATCTGGGATACGCCGAAGTGAGCGTGCCCGAGGGAACGGACTATCGATTGGTGGAGTACTCCCTGCGCACGCTCGCACCCGCATACACCGTGGAAGTACTCACCTGTAAGGCCGCAGGGGAAGCACTGCGGGTGCCCGGGCCGCAATTCCCACCCGGCATAGCCCCACCCGAACAACCCTGGGCACCTGCACCCTAGGCCACCAGTTCGAATTTGCCGACTCGACAAAAGTCCTTGCACTTCGCACCCGCACTCCCTCACTGAGATGAATTCAGCGAATCGCCCAAACGTTTCTGGCTGTAAGGTCTTACTCCATGACCGAAGTGACCTGGCTGACCCAAGAGGCCTATGACCGCTTGGTGAATGAACTCGCCGATCGCGAGGGACCCAAGCGGACGGAAATCACCAAGCGCATCGAATTGGCGCGCGAAGAGGGTGATCTCAAGGAGAACGGCGGTTACCACGCTGCCCGCGAGGAACAGGGCAAGAACGAAGCTCGGATTCGCCAGCTCAAGCAGATCATCGAGCACGCCCAGATCGGTGCACCCGATTCGGCCGAGGACGAGGTTTCCCACGGCAAGGTTGTCACGGTGCTCTTCACCGCATTCGATGAAGAAGAAACATTCCTCCTGGGCTCCCGCGAGGAGGCTGCACACGCGTCTATCGAGGTGTACTCCCCTACATCACCACTCGGGGCTGCTGTACTCGGCAAGAAGGTGGGCGATTCCGCGAGTTATGAACTTGCCAATGGCAAGACGATGACCGTAGAGATCAAAGGCGTAGCGCCGTACGGCGGTTAGCTCTCTTAACGGCTAGCGGCCGTGCGGAACTTGCGCACGGCAAGTGGTGCGAATATCGCGATCACCAGCAGGCACGAGAGCACCGTGTAAAGGATCGGGTTTTGCAAGGGCCAGAAATCCGGCTGAATGCCGATGGGATTGCCAAATAACTCGCGGGTGGCCAACACCAATGTCGAAATCGGGTTATAGGCAGCGAAGTACTGCAACCAGGTGGGTAACGCGGTAATCGGAACAAAGGCGTTGGACAGGAACGTCAGCGGGAAGATCCAAATCAGGCCCGCGGTGTTCGCCGTTTCGGTATTCGGCACCGAAAGGCCTACATAGGCGCCCACCCAGGTGACCGTGTAGGCGAAGAGCAACAAAAGCAGGTAGGCAACGATGGCATCGAGGATTCCATCGTTGATGCGCCAGCCCACGATGTAGCCGGTGATCGAGAGCACCGCGAGTACCAGGATCTGCCGTAGTGCATTTGCCAAGGTGTTTCCGATGAGAGCTGCGGGCTGACTCATCGGTAGCGCGCGATAGCGATCGATGATGCCCTTTTGCATCGCCTCGGCAAGCCCCACCGTGCTCGCCGCAGCCGCAAAAGCAACGGTCTGACCGAAGATGCCTGGCATTAAGTACTGCCGATACAGGCTCGCATCAGGTGCTGACGTTGGGTCAGCTCCTGGAATCGGAATCGCACCGCCGAATACGTATGCGAAGAGCAGGACGAAGATCACCGGCTGCACCAGGGAGAAGAAGAGCGCCTCAGGAATACGGAAACTGGCCAGGATGGTGGCGCGTGCGGTGATCAGGGAATCGTGCACCGTCCAACCGAGGAGTGGACGATTGGCATAGACCGGGCCCGCAGACTGGGTGATGGTGGGAGTGCTCACTTCTTTCTCCGTCCGCGCTTGGCCTTCTTATCTTCGGGTTTCACCTGTTCCTCTTCGGCAGCATGCCCGGTCAGCGAGAGAAACACATCGTCCAAGGTCGGGCGGCGCAACGTGATGTCGTCAATGGAGATTCCAGCCGCGTCGAGTGCACGCACTCCTTCAATTAAGGACGTAGAGCCGCCCGTAATCGGTGCTGAAATAACAGACTCCTGAATGAGGATCTCGCCGGTGGCGATGGGCGCGAGCGCACTAGCCGCTGCAGGTGCCTGCGCCGATTCCACCACGTGCACCTCCAGCCGGTCCCCACCGATCTCATCCTTGAGTTGGCTCGACGTGCCGTGCGCGATGACCTTGCCATGATCGATCACCACGATGTCATCGGCGAGTTGATCGGCTTCATCGAGGTACTGCGTGGTGAGTAGCACCGTGGTGCCCTCGGCCACCAGCCCCTTCATCACATTCCACAATCCAATGCGCGAGCGTGGATCAAGGCCGGTGGTGGGTTCATCCAGGAACAGGATGCCCGGCTTGGCAATCAAACTCGCGGCCAGATCGAGGCGCCGGCGCATACCACCGGAGTAGGTCTTGGCTGGGCGATCGGCGGCATCGAGAAGATCGAATGTGGTAAGCAACTCCTCCGTGCGATCGGCAACGTACCCACGTTCGAGGTGGTAGAGGCCGCCGAACATGGTGAGGTTTTCACGCCCGGTGAGGAATTCATCCACTGCTGCGTATTGGCCGGTGAGTCCGATGGAACGGCGGACATCATTCGCCTGGGATTTCACGTCGAAGCCATTGACCTTCGCGGTGCCCGATGTGGCTTCCAGCAGCGTGGCCAGGATCCGAACGGTGGTGGTCTTGCCCGCACCATTGGGTCCAAGGAGGCCCACCACGGTGCCACGGGGAACGATCAGATCCACGCCATCGAGGGCGGTAACGTCTCCGAACTTCTTAACCAGGTCATGGGCCTCGACGGCGAGCTCACTGCGGGAAGTCACCGGCGCAGGCTACTCCCCATAGTTAAGCGTTCAATCACCGGCGAACGAAGTTCACGTTCCAGACGCCACCAGCGAGACTCCAGATGCGTTTATTGCATTGATGATGTCGGTGGAGTGTTGGGGCCCACGCGTTTCCACTTCGATCACGATCTCTACTTCGTCCACCCCGAGATCCG
>JBJOIE010000160.1:0-5505 GCA_046047295.1 Actinomycetota bacterium
CGTTCTCGCGGTTCTTGGTCGACCGAACGTGGGTAAATCCACCCTGGTGAATCGGCTCATCGGCAGGCGCGAGGCCGTGGTGGAAGACGTACCCGGTGTTACCCGCGATCGTGTCCTCTACGACGCGGAATGGAATGGTCGGCGTTTTCAGATCATGGATACCGGTGGTTGGGATCGGAAGGTCACCGGAATGGCGGCGCAGATTGCGGCTCAAGCAGAACGAGCAGCTGCCGAGGCTGATGCAGTGGCCTTCGTAGTGGATGCAAGTGTCGGTGCAACTGCGGCCGATGAGGCCGTGGTGGAGATCCTTCGGCGGACCAATAAGCCAGTGTTGCTCATTGCGAATAAGGCTGATGATCACAATGCGGAATTGGATGCCGCCACGTTGTGGTCGCTCGGGCTGGGGGAGCCTTACCCGGTCTCTGCGCTTCACGGCCGTCATTCCGGTGACCTTCTCGACAAAATCGTCGAAATCCTGCCGGAGGTGGGAGCGGGGACGCAACGAGATGGTGGCCCGCGTCGGGTGGCCCTGCTCGGCAAACCGAATGTTGGGAAGTCTTCACTTCTCAATGCCCTTGCCGGAAGCACGCGCGTGGTGGTGGATAACGTTGCGGGCACCACGGTTGATCCCGTTGATGAGCTGGTGGAAATTAAGGGCGAACCGTGGTGGTTTGTTGATACGGCAGGAGTTCGTCGCAGAGCGAAGGAAGCCTCCGGCCATGAGTACTACGCAACCCTGCGCACTCAATCAGCACTTGATCGAGCCGAGGTTGCCATAGTGCTCGTGGATGCGAGTGAACCACTCAGCGAACAAGACACTCGGATCATTTCCATGGTGATCGAATCGGGTCGAGCCCTCGTACTCGCATTCAACAAGTGGGACCTCACCGATGAGGAACGTCGCCACTATCTCGAGCGTGAAATCAATCGTGACCTTGTGCAAGTGCCCTGGGCCCCTCGGGTTAACATCTCAGCGCTCACCGGTCGCCATATAGACAAACTCGCAGTCGCACTAGAAGAGGCGATCAATGGTTGGGAAACACGTGTTCCTACGTCACGGCTCAATAAGTTCTTCGCTGAACTCGTAGCCGCGCACCCTCATCCCATACGTGGTGGCAAGCAACCACGCATTCTGTTTGGCGCCCAGGTCAGTGTGTGCCCGCCTACCTTCGCCCTCTTCACCAACGGTTTCCTCGAGGCCGGCTATCGCAGATTCATCGAACGCAGGTTGCGCGAGGAATTTGGGTTCGTCGGCTCGCCCATCAGGATTTTGATGCGGGTCAAAGAGAAGCGCAGGCGCTAGCAGGCTGGCCCTCAGAGCAACAACAGTGGGCGTGTAGTGTCTGCCTGCCCCACGAAAGTAGGGCAACGGGCTGTAGCGCAGTTTGGTAGCGCACTTGACTGGGGGTCAAGGGGTCGTCGGTTCAAATCCGGCCAGCCCGACGGGTGTATCCCTCGTGAATCTTTGGATCTGCGGGGGATTTTTCGTCGTGCAACGCTGCCGTCAATCAGGGGTTTCCCATGGCAGCATGGGAAGCGTGAACGCGTTGTGGTGGCTGTACGCCGTTGTTCTCGGAGCGGCGCTTGCGAACACTACGATCACTTTGACCCTTGCTGTCAAGTCACGCCTGGTCACCGGCTCACGGGTGCATGTGCCTACGGTTCTTTGGGGATTGTTCTTCGCGCTCCTTTCCATGCAGGCCTGGATAGCTTCCGTGGGCTATCAGGCCTCGCTTGCGGAAGTTACGGTGCTCGAAGCACTCGCACTGCTGTGGGTTCCCCTCTCTATTCTTGCGAGTTCCGTCCTCCTTGGTGAGCACTGGTGGGGATCCTCGACGGATGAATCGCCTTCTGCCGCCGAGCAATTTCCTCGGGTCATCACGGCCGTCTTGTGGGTGTTCCTAGTGATGGTCATTGTCAATGAGGTCCTGCGGGCTTCGAGAGGGGACCTTGTCGTCGATATCGACTTGTTCTTCCCTGGAGCCATGGCTTTGGTCGCCGCATGCGGAATTGTCATTCCCCGATGGCGTGACGGTTGGCCACTTCCTGGACTAATGCTCGTCTTGCTCACCTCCTACACAGCCCTGGGCTATTCGACTGTTGGCGTGAGTCCGGCTGGGATTTGACGCGACTTCAAGCCCGCAAGAGTGGCCCCTCAGGTCGGGATTGCGGATTGAAAGTCGGTGTTGTGCGGCATGAGAAGTGCTCCACGCTGACAGGAGAGGTGGCCCAAATGGGCCTCATCGCACGGCTAGTGAGGTGATCGGATCGGCTAGGGGTCAAGGGGTCGTAGGTCTAAATCCGGCCAGCCCGACCAAAGTTCATGCTGGGATCCCGTGATTTCTGGGGCACTCTCACCCCAAATTGCTCACCCAGCCTGGGAAATTGGGGCCTGTTTGTTGAACCCGTGGTAAGCATGAGCCATGAATAGAGCCGTACTCACAGTCAACAGCAGGCTTGCAGCGCTCACTGCCGGCGCCGCCCTGATCGCAGGCAGCATCGCGGTGGGCGCTCCGAGCGCGGTCGCGGCACCGGGCGATGTCACGTCGTTCCCCACGGGCGTTGCGGCCTTCGGGATTGCCCAGGATGCCTCCGGGGTGCTGTGGGTGACCAACCAGGGCGCCTCTTCCGTTTCGAAGGTGGCGCTTGATGGCTCGACGGTCACGTTTCAGACTGCTGCACTGCCTGTTCCCGGCCCGATTGCGGCAGGAGTGGATTCGAGCATGTGGGTGACAACCGCGGGAAACGACAACATTGGCAAGTTGTCGCCCGAGGGGGCCCTTCAAGCGTTCTCTAATGGGCAAGGTGCATCCGCAACGGACATCGCGCTTGGGCCTGACGGCAATATGTGGTTCACGCTTCCACTTGTATCCAAGGTGGGAAAGATCAGCCCAACGGGCGCTGTCACCACTTACGCCACTGGTAATACCCGGTACCACTCGCTGACGCCAGGGCCGAAGGGCAGCAACCGCATGTACCTAGCCTCCAAGGCGGACAACGCCATTGGATTCGTGGACATGGCCGGCAACTTCACTCGCCTAGATGGCCCGGCAGGCGGCAATGACATCTTTGACATTCAGCTTGTCAACGACCAGATTTGGCTCACTCCGAGTAACGGTGTGTCATCGTCGCTTGCTCGTTTGGTCGGGGACTCCGGTTTCACTCAGGTTTCTAATGCGGCCTTGGTAAATCCCTACGCAATCGCCCCAGGGATCGGCGGCACGATGTGGGTCGCCACCGAAGCGCGCGCCATCGTCCAGGTAAGTACTGCCGGTGAAGTGCTCGCCTCGTACACGCTTCCAGTGCAAAACCCGTTGCGCGATCTCTTGCAGGCGCAAGACGGAAACGTTTGGGTCACAAATAGCGATCAAGTGACGCGAGTTCTCACCGGTGTCACTCCCGTCTCCACTCAAGCACCTGCTCTCGACGCTACGACTGCCCTGGTAGCTGGTTCCACTGTCACAACCAATAATGGAACCTGGAATTACCGCCCCTCGAGTTACACGTATCAGTGGCAGGTGTGCGCAACCAATGACGCTGCATCCTGCGCTGATGTCGCAGGCTCGACCGGGAAGACGTACACGATTGCAAGCGGGGACGTGGGCAAGTACGTGCGAGCTGGCGTTCGCGCGATAAATCTCAACGGTCCCTCGAATCCTGCCTACAGTTCACTGGTTGCAACGGGACAGGCAGCACCGCCTGTGGTACCGCCGGCACCGGCAACGGGTGGTTCCACCGCGGACATCGGGAACAGCGTCACGATGGAACTCGACGCGCCATCCAGCCAGAAGCGCAATACGAGCAAGTTCTATGAGGTGACTTTCTCTAGCGATGAGGTCAAGGGCAAGGTCACCTTCAAGTTCAAGAAGGGCTCTCGGGCGGTGACCAAGACGGTGACCGTTCAAGAGGGACTGGCCGAGTACAGGTGGAAGGCACCCAGGAATTGGAGAACGGGTGTCACCGTGGTCACCGCAACGTTCCGCCCTGTTGCCGGTGCCCCATACCAGGCAGCCACCGTCAAGGATCGCGTGAGAATTCGCTAACGCAGCGAAATTGGGGGCCCTGGGCGACCGGGGCCCTCAATCGTTTCTCCTAACGATGTTCTCTTAGGTGCATACTTCAAGTGTGACAAGTGAGCCATGGGTGTTCGTGCTTCCTGGTTTTACTAGGCAACCCAGGCACCTTGCGACATTTGTGGGGGAATGCGAAACCCATTCGTGGCGTGTACAGGCGATTGGGCTGGCTCCGCCACTATTTCCCATCTTGTACATGTTTCCGTCTCACTTGAGAGCCATTGCCGATTCCATGAGATTGCAGGCGGCTGGGGCGCCCATCGTGATCGTGGGACATAGCGCCGGAGCAGCCGCAGGTGTCTACATCACGGCCCGATTACGTTACCTCGGTGCTGACGTTCGCGGCCTAGTGATCGTCGATGGTGTGGACAGCCCAAATCATCTGATCCGCCGCAACTTGTCGAAACTCTCAGGCTTGCGCATCGCAGCAGTCCTTGCTCCGCCGTCGCCATGCAACCGGCAAGGCCTACTGGCCACGGATCTTCGAGAGCAACCCGAAGTCAGGGTGGAGATCGTGCCGGGCGCCGGGCATGGAGACATCGAAGGTGCCGGTATCAGTATGTATCGTCGGGTGTGTAAGGACTCCTCGTCCGCAGAGACAGCGGCACGGTTTCGTGATCGGGTGAGGGCGAGTGTCGAATGGGTGTTGGGGGAGGCGTGAGATGACCGCACGAGATCCGCGGTCCGTTGCCCGTGCGCGCACCATCACCGCCGTATTTCTCGTCATCGTGGGGCTTCTCTACGTGGTTGTGCTCGCTGTGTACAACCCGGGAGGCTCGGTGGTTTCGAAAAGCACTACTCCTGACAACCCTGACGTTGTGTTCGAGATTGACATTCTTGGAATCGATCCGGAGAACTACTCGGCTCTGACGCGGATGCGGGCAGTGGATATCGCCGAAGGCCTTATTGATGCCAACTATCGGACGATCGACAATTTGCGAGTCGGCGTGTGGTCGGAGGATGGGCCTGAGGAAATTGTGTTTCCAGCTGGCACTCCGGTGGGTCGCGTTGAAGCGGCAGTAGGTATCACGGGAGATTTCTCTGGGTACCCATTCGATTCATATGTCAGCGAGTTCACTGTGGATGCGTTCGCGGGCGATAGGGCAAGCGGTGCTCCACTTCGTCCTCTAGTGGTTGCGGCCTCGGTTGTCGATGGCACCTCGGGTTGGCGAATAGATACGGAATCTGCAACCGCGGATTCGGGCTATGCCGAAGTGCGGATGGACATCGCGAGATCATTCTCTTCGCAGTTTTTCGCTTTGCTGACCGTGGCCATGGGGCTGGTTGTTGCTGTGTTCTCTCTGGCGGTCGGGATATCGGTTCTGAGTGGTCGCCACTTCGTCGATTCCAGCATCGTGGGATGGGGAGCGGGCCTCATCTTCTCCCTGCTCGCACTGCGGTTCTACATGCCCGGTGACCCGCCGGTAGGAGT
>JBJOIE010000161.1:0-3150 GCA_046047295.1 Actinomycetota bacterium
CGGGCGATTGGCTCAGTGGTAGAGCGCTCGCTTCACACGCGAGAGGTCACTGGTTCGAACCCAGTATCGCCCACCCCGTAGATAGGTACGTGTTCGTTCTGCTTGAGGAGTCCCGTGAGCACCACAGCAATGGACGTGGTTGGCGGGGATAAATCCGTGATCGTGGCCCGGATCAACGGTGAGTTGGCGGATCTGGCCACAGAAATCGCTGAGGGCGATGTGGTGGAGGGGGTCAGCGTCGATTCCCCCGAGGGATTGGCCGTTCTTCGCCACTCGGTGGCCCACATAACCGCTCAGGCGGTCCAGGAACTTTTCCCGGAGGCGAAGCTCGGCATCGGTCCGCCCATTAAAGACGGCTACTACTACGAGTTCGATGTGCCCGAGGCATTCACGCCTGAGGATCTGGCGGCGATCGAAAAGCGCATGGTGGAAATCATCAAATCCGGCCAGGAGTTTCGGCGCAGGGTGGTGGACGATTCGGCGGCGGTCGGTGAATTGGCTGGTGAGCCCTACAAACTGCGCTTGATCGGCAGCGAAGGCGGTGCCGAAGTGATGGAGGTGGGGGGTAAGGAACTCACCATCTATGACAACGTGGATATGAAATCCGGTGATGTTTGCTGGAGTGATCTGTGCAGAGGGCCACACGTACCTTCAACGCGCTACATCACGCCGAATGCTTTCAAGGTGATGCGATCCTCAGCTGCGTATTGGCTCGGAGATCAAAAGAATGAATCCCTGCAGCGCGTTTATGGGACGGCGTGGCCTAACAAGGAAGCGCTGAAGGAGTATCTGACATTCCTCGAAGAAGCCGAGAAGCGCGATCATCGCAAGCTCGGTGTTGAACTTGATCTCTTCAGTTTTCCCGAAGAGATCGGGTCTGGCCTGGCGGTGTTCCATCCCAAGGGTGGTGTGGTGCGCCGGGTCATGGAGGACTACTCGCGTAAGCGTCACGAGGAAGCCGGCTATGAGTTCGTCAACAGCCCGCACATAACGAAGGGTGCGCTCTTCGAGAAGTCTGGTCATCTCGATTGGTATGCCGAAGGCATGTACCCGCCAATGCAGCTCGATGGTGAGGTAGATGCTGAGGGCAACGTGCGCAAGCAAGCCCAGGACTATTACCTCAAACCAATGAACTGTCCGATGCACAATCTGATCTTCGATGCACGCGGGCGCTCCTACCGCGAACTCCCGCTACGCCTGTTCGAGTTCGGCACCGTATATCGGTACGAGAAGTCAGGCGTGGTGCAAGGACTGACGCGCGCCCGTGGCTTTACCCAGGACGATGCACATATTTATTGCACCGTTGAGCAGATGCCCGATGAGCTGGACAACCTGCTGAGCTTTGTTTTGAACCTGCTGCGTGATTACGGCCTCTCGGATTTCTATTTGGAACTTTCCACGCGCGATCCGAATAAGAGTGTTGGTACGGATGAGGTGTGGGCCGAAGCCACGGCCGCACTGCGCGCTGCGGCGGAGCGTCAAGGCCTTGACCTGGTGATGGACGAGGGTGGCGCCGCCTTCTACGGACCCAAAATCTCAGTACAGGCCAAGGATGCGATCGGGCGCACCTGGCAGATGTCCACGATCCAGGTGGATTTCAATCTTCCCGAGCGTTTCGACCTCGAGTACCAGGCCGCCGATGGCACCCGGCAGCGTCCGGTGATGATCCATCGCGCACTCTTCGGGTCGATTGAGCGCTTCTTTGCCGTATTGCTCGAGCACTATGCAGGTGCGTTCCCTCCCTGGCTGGCACCTGTTCAGGTGATGGGCATTCCGGTCACGGACGCACATATTCCGTACCTGGACGCAATTGCTGAGCAGTTGAGGGCCCACGGTGTTCGCGTGGAAGTGGACTCAGGTGATGAGCGGATGAATAAGAAGATCCGCAACGCGCAGAAGCAGAAAGTTCCGTTCATGCTCATCGCGGGCGATGATGATCAGGCTGCGGGTGCGGTTTCCTTCCGTTATCGCAGTGGTGAGCAGAAAAACGGTGTTCCTATCGCACAAGCGATCGAGGAAATCCTTGCAGCAATTGCAGATCGTGTTCAGATCTGATGTCTGATTCCTGGGAGCGTCTCTACACGCCTCACCGCCTGGCATACCTGCGTGGTGAGGGTAAGCCGGTGCACCAGGATGCCGGGGATGAGTGCCCCTTTTGTCGTTCACCGCACCTCGAAGGCACCGATGACCTCGTTTTTGCCCGCGGTGAGCTCGTATTCGGGGTTCTCAACCTCTATCCATACAACTCCGGGCACGTGATGATCTGTCCGTATCGTCACGTGGCCGATTACACGGACCTCACCACCGAAGAAATAGTTGAACTAGCTGCTTTCACCCAGCGCGCCATGCGAATTCTGCGAAGTGTGTCCAGCGCCCAGGGCTTCAACATAGGTATGAATCAAGGCTCCATCTCGGGTGCGGGGATTGCTGGTCACCTGCACCAGCACATCGTGCCGCGTTGGGGTGGTGACACGAATTTCATGCCCATCGTTGGCGGCACGAAAGTCATTCCACAACTGCTGGCCGATACCCGCGATCTACTCATCGAAGCCTGGGGCGCCGAGTAACTCCACCGTTCCGGTGCATTCGCTCGCACCGGCCACCGTGATGGGCAGTTCACTCAATGAGTTGTCTGAACCTGTGCATACCCATTCGATGGTGCCATTGCCTGGAATTTTCTCCACAAGGATCTTGCACCCAGTCCGATGCAGTTCCCTCAAAACATCTTCTTGGTAATCCAAGGGAACGCAGATTTGTACGTGGGCCTCACTGCTGGCAGCGGGGGAGAGTTCTTGTGCCCAAGGCAGAGGTTCAGGCGCAGGTAACTCGCTGAAGCAATCCGTGAGGAAGTGAGAGAGTTCGCGTACTCCGATATCTCCGGCCACGAAGTAGACCGGGGTCAGTAGCCCAATATTGGTGGCTGCGCACAGTGGACTTTGGTCGTCGCTTCTGTCCACTGATTCCACGAGTGTCAGCAGTAGTGATTGATCATCTGCAATGAGAGCTTGGTGCTCTGGCTCGAGTTCCACGGGTAAGGGATGTGGCTGGGAGTAATCCGTGATCGTGCCATGGAGCAGGTCGGCTACCCCGATCACCTGCTCGTCATCACCGAGTACCGGATAGGTGATGAAGACCGGCGTATGCGCATCG
>JBJOIE010000162.1:0-13773 GCA_046047295.1 Actinomycetota bacterium
AGCGGGAAGACGACGGCGTTCTTGTTGTACTGGCCCCGGTGACCCGCCTGCTCGTTGCAGGGGCCGGACCTATCGCCCAGGCGATCGCCCGCCAAGGTGAGCTGCTGGGCTGGAAGTGTGCACTGGAGTCTCGACCGGAAATGGTTGCAGGTGTGTGCGCAACGCTTTCCCCACTCGATGCGGTGGTGGTCCTTGGCCACGATGTGGAAGCGTCGAGCAGGTGCTTGATGTCGGCTCTAGAGAGTGACAGCGGTTACATTGGCGCCTTGGGCTCTGCCAATATGCAGCGCTCGCGGGCGGACTGGCTCGCTTACCGAGATGTCACGGACCTATCTCGGGTGCATGGTCCAGCGGGGCTGAACATCGGTGCGCAGGGACCAGAAGAGATCGCGGTATCCGTTTCTGCGGAGATTATTTCTGTCCTCCGTTTGACCACTTTTTGATTTCGACTTGCGAACGTCCCCCGGCGGAGTACGTTGCGCTAGTTGTTCAACTGGTGAACCCGCTTGTCACCCGGAAGGGGAGTCATGGCTATCGAATCCACGGGGCATGAGGCAGGAAGTCCGCGCCTCTATGCATTGATTGAGAACTCACCCAAGACCGGCAAGAGTCCCACGGTGTGGGCCTGGCCGCAGTTCACCGAATTCCTCAAGGTGGCGAGCCAGCCGGTGCAGGGTCCCTGGCCTCCCCACCAGGAGCCGCGGCCTGATCCCGATGCCGATTCCATGCCCGTCGCCGTACGCGATACCCAGCAGTAGAGCCTGAGAGGACTCCCTATGTATCCCTCCCGTTTCGGTTACGAAGCGCCTACCTCACTGGCGGAGGCCATCGCCCTCCTCGAAGCCAGCGGCGGTGAAGCCAAGATCTTGGCCGGTGGTCAAAGCCTCGTGCCCATGCTCAAGTTGCGCTTTGCCGCTCCTGAGCGGCTCATCGACATCAACAACATTCCCGGCCTGGACTACCACCGCATCGATCCCGATGGCACGTTGCGCATTGGGGCGCTCTGCCGGCACGAGGATCTGGAATTCTCCACGATCCTCGATGACACCTTCCCCACCTTGGCTCAGGCCGCAGCACTTGTGGCTGATCCGATCGTTCGCACCCGCGGCACCTTCGTGGGATCCGTGTGCCACGCAGATCCCCAGGGGGACTGGGCAGCCACCATGGTCGCCCTCGGAGGAAAGATCGTTGCGCAGGGGCCGAATGGTCGCCGTGAAATCGACATTCGCGATTTCGTGCTCGGACCATTCACCACCGCTCTCGCGTACAACGAAATTGCTGTCGAAGCAATAATCCCCGGAGCGAAAGGCACTGCGCGCGGTGGCTATCTCAAGCTCGAACGACGTGTTGGTGACTTCGCCACCGCATCCGTTGCCGTGTCCCTGGACATGGATGGAGACACGGTTCGCCGCGCGGGTTGCGCACTTGCCGGCGTGGGTGGCCGCACCATCGACGCGAACGACGCCATCTCCGTACTTGTAGGCAAGACCCTTACGGCAGAGAACATCGCAGCTGCTGCGGATGCAGTCGCCGCGGCAGCTGAGCCACGTACCGATCACCGCGGTTCAGCTCAGTACAAGCGCCACATCGTGAGCACCTTCGTTTCCCGCATCCTTTCCGGAATTGCCCGGTCAGAGCAGAAAGCAGCCTGAAGATGACAAGTCTGTATAACGAAATCCCGGCAGCACCCGCGGCTGATGTCCCGACTCGCAGGGTCACCATCACCGTGAATGGTGAGCAGCGCACCGTTGAGGTTGAGCCGCGGCTTCTCCTCGCCCACTTGCTGCGCCAGGGGCTCGCGCTCACGGGAACACACACGGGTTGTGACACCACGAACTGCGGTGCCTGCACCGTGCTCTTTGACGGTCGCCCCATCAAGAGCTGCACCATGCTGGCTGTTCAGGCGGACGGCCACGATGTACAAACCGTGGAAGGCTTGGGCAATCCCAGCGAGCTGCATCCGATTCAAGAGGGCTTCAAGCAGGAGCATGGCCTGCAATGTGGCTTCTGCACCCCAGGAATGATGCTTGCATCCAAAGCACTCCTGGAACGCAACCCGAATCCCACCGAAGATGATGTGCGCTGGGCACTTTCAGGCAACCTGTGCCGCTGCACGGGTTACCAGAACATCGTCAAAGCTGTTCTGTGGGCCGCAGACAAAATGCGCGAAGACCAAGGTGACTCCGAGGGAGGGCAGGCGTAATGGCGCTTGATGAGCTCAAGATCGGTGGGATGGGCGCAAGCCGTCGCCGAGTTGAAGACAACCGCTTTATTCGTGGCAAGGGCCGCTATGTAGATGACATCGTGCTTCCGGGCATGCTGCACATGGAGATCTTGCGCAGCCCCGTAGCCCACGCACGCATCAAGTCCATCGACACCAGTGCTGCCTGGGAAGTACCCGGCGTGCGCCTGGTGCTTACCGGCGACATGATGGCGGCGCGCAACCTCGCGTGGATGCCCACTCTTTCTTATGACACCCAGGCGGTGCTCGCCACCGACAAGGTGCGTTTCCAGGGTCAAGAGGTTGCGGCCGTTATCGCGGATGATCCCTACATCGCGAAGGATGCGTGCTCCAAGATCGTGGTGGAGTACGAACAACTTCCAGCGATTGTCAATCCCGAGCAGGCGCAATCACCTGATGCTCCGCTCATCCGTGATGACAAGGAGAATCAGCCCACCAACAAGGTCTTCGACTGGGAGATCGGTGATAAGGCGGCAACGGACAAGGCATTCGCCGAGGCCGATGTCATCTCCACCATCGATCTTCACTACCCCAGGTCACATCCATCACCACTTGAGCCGTGTGGATCCATCGCCGATTTCGATCGCGCAACGGGCAAGCTCACCGTGTACATGACCACCCAGGCACCGCACATCATTCGTGCAGCCGTGGCGATGGTGGCCGAGCTTCCCGAGCATCAAATTCGTATCGTGTCACCTGACCTCGGTGGTGGCTTCGGCAACAAGGTGCCGGTGTACCCGGGTTACGTCATTTCGATCCTCGCGTCGATCCTTACTGAGCGTCCGGTGAAGTGGATCGAAGATAAGACCGGCAACTTGATATCCACCGGCTTTGGTCGTGACGTTTACTTGCAAGGCCAGTTGGCACTGCGCAAGGACGGAAAGATCCTCGGCATGCGCATGCACACGATCTCTGATCATGGCGCGTTCTATGCCGATGCACAACCATCGAAGTTCAAGATCGGCTTGATGCACTCAACCTTTGCCTGCTACGACATCCCAGCAGCGCATCTGACGAGCGAGGGTTGGTACACGAATAAGGCACCGGGTGGCGTTGCTTACCGTTGCTCCTTCCGAGTCACCGAAGCGATGTTCTTCCAGGAGCGGATGATCCACGCTGCGGCAAATGACCTCGGCATGGATCAGGCGGAGTTCCGTCGGGTCAACCTCGTCAAAGACGACATGTTCCCGTACCGCACCGCCTTCGGTTTCCTCACCGATTCGGGTCAGTACCAGAAGTGCCTTGACCTTGGCCTGGAGGCGATCGGCTACAGCACCTTCAAGGAAGAGCAGGAAGAGGCGCGCAAGCGCGGAAAGCTCCTTGGCATCGGCATCTCCACCATGACGGAACCGTTGGGTGCTGGCAATAGCCGCGAGTACGACATCATCGGCATCAAGATGTTCGACTCCGCGGAGTTGCGCGTCCACATGACCGGCAAGGCCATTCTGCGCACGGGAGCTAAGACCCAGGGTCAAGGCCACGAAACCACGTGGGCCCAGATCGTTGCCCACGAACTCGGTATCCCTGCCGATGACATCGTGGTGGAAGAGGGCGATACCGATACCGCTCCCTTTGGCATGGGTACGTATGCGTCTCGCTCCACTCCGGTGGCTGGTGCTGCAGTTGCGATGGTGGCGCGCAAGATCCGTGCCAAGGCGCGCAAGATCGCGGCCCACTTGCTGGAGGTGTCCGAAGAGGACATCGAGTGGGAGCTTGGCAGGTTCTACGTGCGCGGCAACCAAGAGCGCGGTGTGACCATTCAAGATTGCGCACTTGCTGCCTATAGCAACGTTCCCGATGGCATGGAACCTGGCCTGGAGAACAATGCCTATTACGATCCGCCGAACCTCACGTGGCCCTTCGCCGCTTACATCTGCAAGGTTGAAGTGGATCCCGAGACTGGCGTGTGGGACGTTCTGAAGTTCGTGGCCGTGGACGATTGCGGGGTGCGCATCAATCCGATGATCGTGGAAGGCCAGATCATGGGCGGTCTCACTGAGGCCTATGCCATGGCGAACATGCAGTACATCACCTTCGATGAGGAAGGTAACTGCATCGGATCGAACTACATGGATTACCTGCTGCCCACTGCTTGGGAAACCCCTGGCTTTGAGTTGCACGAGGTTGTTACCCCATGCCCGCACCACCCGATCGGTGCTAAGGGAATTGGTGAGTGCGCAACCGTGGGTGGCCCGGCGGCATTCGTCAACGCGGTTATGAACGCGATTGAACACACTGGTGTGCGCAACGTGGACATGCCATTGATGCCAAACCGCGTCTATGAAGCCGTTCAGACGGGACAGAACGTCTCGGGCATGCCGCCGGTGAAGGTGGACTAGTCCATGACCGAGATCCGTGTTGCTGACAGCGTGGATGTGATGGAGCAGGCAGCGCAGTTGCTGCGCTCCGGTCGCAGTTTCGCGCTGGCAACTGTGGTGTGGCGTAAGCCGCCATCATCAGGGCAACACGGATCTCGCGCCATCATCACCGCCGAGGGTGAACTCCATGGGTGGATTGGTGGCGCCTGCGCTGAACCCGTAGTCATTCGGGAGGCCAAGCGGGTGATCAGTGAGGGTAAGCCCTCGTTGATCTGGCTTGGTCAATCCGATGACTTCGCGGGAATGCACGTGCCCGAGGGAGTGATGACCATTCCGATGTCCTGCCAAAGTGAAGGTGCGCTCCAGGTGTACGTAGAACCCATGCAGGCCGCTCCACATGTGCTCATCGTTGGTCGTTCACCCATGGCGAGCACCTTGCTCGATCTCGTACGCGATACGGGATGGCGCGGTGAACTCGTCGAGCCGATGGACTTCACTCCATCGGTTGTACCCGTTGGCAGTGTGGTGATCGTTGCAACACAGGGTCACGGCGATGAGGAAGCACTCGAAGCAGCACTTCAGGCTGAACCGGCATTCATCGGCCTGGTGGCTTCACGTAAGCGAGCTGAGGCAGTAACGGGATTCCTTGCTGATCGGGGAGTCTCACAATCTCGACTTGATCGGGTGCACGCTCCGGTGGGACTCGATCTCGGTCACACCAGCCACCGCGAGATCGCCGTGGCGATCCTCGCGGAACTGGTGCAACTGCGTGCTGCTGGTTCGCTTACCGCACCAGTGCGCACGCAACTGCCGCTGCTAGAACCAGCCGAAGTGATTGATTTGGTGTGCGGCATGACGGTTCAAGCGGTTCCAGCGAATCGACCCTTTGAGTACAACGGCACTACGTATTACTTCTGCGCCCCAGGATGTCGGGTCGCATTTGAAAAGGATCCAGAATCCTTCATCGCAACGGTTAATAGCCAACAGGAGGTTCCATGCTGATTAACCAGTCATTCGACGTCAACCAACCTGTGGATCAGGTGTGGAGCTTCTTCGATGACATTCCATTGGTGGCGGCATGTATCCCAGGTGCCGATCTTCGCGATCAAGTGGGTGAAGACGAATACCAAGGTGATGTGACCATCTCGGCCGGTCCGGTCAAACTTGAATTTGCTGGTGTGGTCAAAATCGCCAGCCGCGATAATGCAAAGAAGACACTCGTCCTCGATGCAGCCGGTGCCGATAAGAAAGGCCGTGGAGCTGCCAATGCGCTGCTCAACGTGGCACTCCAGCCGCTCGGTGGAACCACCCGGGTGAACCTCAGTATGGACCTGGCAATCTCGGGTGCTGCGGCGCAATACGGACGCGGTCTGGTGCAAGACGTCACTGGCGTTTTGATCAACCAGACGGCGGGTTCCATGCAGGCCAAGATGGCTGCGATCGCAGAGGGCCGTGATCCGATGGCCGTCGGCTCACCCCAGGCTGCGAGTGGCCTGTCCATTGCATTCACCGCATTCGCGATGGCCGCCAAGCGCGTCTTCGCACGCTTCTTCCTGCCCTACCAACCGGCGCCAAGCCGCTAAATCGGAGGTACAACATGAGTCTGTGGGCGATTGGAAATCTCATCCTGCTCATCGTGATAGTGCCGGTGTTAGTGGCGCTTCTCAACATGGTGCTTGCTGCTTTGGAGCGCATTCGCGGAGCAGCCGATGACACTCTGGCTGGTGGCGTGGCCCTGATCGGTGAACTCCACAACACACCCGAACTGCTCGGCACCACCGACGTTGTAATCAAAGAAGTTGCCAACGGAGCGGTGCGTTACGCCGGTCCCGTATCGAAGCTCTTGGGCTAGGAGGACTCATGCCAGTAGATGCAGTAATCACGTTGATCCTCGGCGCGTTGATCATCGCCGCCGCGGCCCTCGGACTCATTCGGGTGATTGGTCACCTGCGCGCGGTAGCAGCCACCCTGGACACCCTCGATGGGGGAGTCCAGGTGATCGTTGCCCAAACGTCAACCGTGGTTCCCACGGTTGCTTCCGTCAACAGCAGCTTGGCACCGGTGCGTGCCTTCGCGGATTCGATCTAAGGAGCACATATGGACTTCACCGGACATGAAGGCTGGCTCGTTGGCTACGTCATCGGCCTGATCGTTGTGCTTGTGGTGGTTGCCCTGGTAGTGCCGATCCTGGTGCTGGCGTGGCGCATCGGAACACAGGCGGGCAACATCCTGACGGGATTGCAGCAGGCCGAACGCAACACCGCAGGCCTGAAGGGCCTGAACGAAACAATCGAATCAGCTTTGGCCATCATCGATGGCCTCAAGCGCGGACGCACCAAGCTGGGAGGCTGACGTGGATCCCCAAGTAGAACAACTCTGGACAATCGCCAACATCCTGGGCCTCGTAGTTGTTGTGGCTGTTGCCGCGCTGCTCACCCTTCTCGTGATCTTCGTGCACCGGATCCATAAGCGCGTGGCCGCGATCAAGGAGACCCTCATCGCTGCTAAGGCGAATACTGATGACACTGCCCTCATTACCACCACCGCAGGCGGGGTTGAGGCCGTACTGGCAGAAGGCTTGGAACACCATCTGTTCCTCGGACGAGTATTGGACAAGGTGCGCGCATGAGTTCTCTAGCATTGTGGACTGTCATTGACATCGTCCTGCTCATTGCAGGCCTTGCCATTTACCTGTTCATCGTGGGTTCCCAACTCAAGAAGATCGCAGGCAACCTCGAAGAGTCAGCTGATCTGGTGTGGGAGATCAAGAAGAACGCCGAGGCAATCGAGCCCGGTTTGACTTCGATCAACACCACCGGCCGAGTTGTGGCCGGTGCGCTTCCACTTCTTTACGGCATGGGTGAAGGAATCGTTGTTGGCGCCACCTTCGATCACGATGAGCATGTGTCTGAAGGCGTTGCGCGCCCAGCGATGGGTACTCGGCGCAGCCGCCTGATTGAGGGTGTTGGCGTAGCCATCGATTAAAGGCGTGTAGCTATCGATTAAGCGGGGGCAGTTGCTCTAGCGGGCGGTTCCCGGGTCTCTACCGGTGGTGAGGTGGTCGGTTACCGGGGTTTCATACGCCCCGATCCACTCGTCCTTCCATGCTTTGTCGAACTTTTCCTCGTTGCAACTCGGGTTGTAGATAGCGATGAGCTCGCGGGCGATCTGCTCACGGTGGGCTCGGGTGCCCCCAGGAACTTCTAACCAGCACACGTGCAGGTTGAACTTGCCCTCTGCTCGATTCACCCATGCGGTGCTGCGCGGGTGCTTGAAGGGGAATCCCTCGGTGCTGAGGTCATCGGAGTGGCCCACGTAGATCACCGAGAACTCCTGTGGCCGCTGTGGATTTGACTTGGCCATGACGGCGTAGACGGCTGCCTTTTGGGGTGCTGTCCAGCCCGCAAGGGCTCGCGGGCCTTCGAAGGCATACCCAGCGAGACTTCCGAGTCGAATCACGGAATCTCGTCTTCCAGATCGCCGAAATCCTCATCCTCGCTGATCGTCTCGGCCCGGGCTACGGGCCATTGGGGCAATGTGGTGCCGGCTATGGCTTGGGCGAACTGCTCCAGGGCTATCTCCACGGCTGCATCAGAGCTATCGGCTTCCACCACGATCTGGGCTCCGTAGCCCATGGTGCCGAAGCCGGACGCGATTCCGTTAAGCGGCGCCACGGCATCAGCCAGAGCCACCACTTCCTCCAGGGTGAATTCACGATCACCCTCGGCTTCCAGTGAAACGCTGTAGCGCACCTGTCATCCCACCTTTGCTAATCGCCCCGCTAGTTGCTCGAGGCTAGCGAGGTTATGCCCAGAGTGCACTTCGTCGATGAAGGGATGGGCCACGATCATGCCGAGGGACGCGGGTACGTATTCCACAACGTCACCCTTGTGAGGGTTCACCCAAATGATGCGGTGGGCGATCCTCGAGAGACTTTCCATCGCCTCGGCCAGGTCTTGCGGATCTCCCCGGTCTAGGCCATCTGAGCAGATCACCACAATGGCTCCGCGCCCCAAACGTGACTTACGTGCTTGTCGAGTGAATTCCTTGAGTGAGTCTCCGATGCGTGTTCCACCATCCCAATCGAGGACGGCTTCGCCAGCGAGGCGCATGGCATCGTCAGGGTTACGGCGATCCAACATTTTGGTGATTCGGGTCAGGCGGGTACCAAAGCAGAACACGTCCACCTTGGTATTGGCTCGCCGGGCGGAATAAGCAAACTGCAGCAGGTTGCGTGAGTAATCCGCCATGGAGCCGGAAACGTCCAGGATCAAGACCAGGGGGCGCAGTTTCTGTTTGCGCGTTTTAAAGGCTAATTCCCGGGGCTCGCCGAGTGAGCGCATGGCGTCACGCGCCATTCTTCGGAGATCGAGCATCGAACTGCGCTTCGCTCGGGTGGTTCGGTGGGTTCTGCGTTTTGGCGGGGTCACTTTCATTCGGCTCATCAGTCGTCGAAGCTGCCGAATTTCTTCGTCATTGCAATCGGCAAATGCTTTATGCCGGTAAACCTCTGATGTGCTGGCCAAGTACCCGAGTTTCACTTCATCGGGGCTGATATCGCCCGGGAGACCTTCCTCGGTATTGGGAATTTCCAAGGTTGCACCGGCATTGGACGAGGACCGTAAGGTGCGCTTGCGAGCATCATCCTTCGCAGGCTCCACGTCCAGAAAAAAGTGCTGGAATATCAGGTTGTAGATAGGGACGTGCTCGCGCCTGCGCACCAAGCTCGTGCGGCCAGCCCAATAGACATCCATCAAGTCTGTGACGTTGAGTTCGGCAACGCTAGCCGTGAAAGTCATGATGTCATCAGAGCCAATGGGCAGTCCGGCAGCACGCAGTTGATGGGAGAACTCCACCAACAGTTGATCGATATTGGTGGATGCTTCCGTGCTAGGCGATGACATCCTGAATGCTCTTCGCAGCGAACTCGAGATCATCGCGATCTTTCACAACCGCTCCGAGGGTGTCTAGGGCAACTTCGTCGGTGAGTTGGGTGGCGCCCAAGGCATCAAGGCTTTCGGTCCAATCGATGGTTTCGGCAACACCGGGGAGTTTCTCGAGTTCCATCTCGCGCAGTTTGTTCACGGCCGAGACCACCTGGGCAGCAAGTGCTGGACCCACTTCAGGAAGGCGCGTGCGCACGATCTCCACTTCCCGCTGGGCATCGGGGAATCCGATCCAGGTGTAGAGGCAGCGGCGCTTAAGCGCATCGTGAAGTTCCCGGGTGCGGTTGGAGGTCAAGATGACAATGGGGCGGGATTCCGCCTTGATGGTCCCCACTTCGGGAATGGTTACCTGGAAATCGCTGAGCAATTCGAGGAGGAATGCTTCGAACTCGTCATCGGCTCTATCGACTTCATCAATCAGAAGCACGCACTTATCACCTGCGCGGACAGCTTGGAGGAGTGGTCGTTCAAGCAGGAAGCGGTCGCTGAACAAATCCGCATCGCCCGATGCTTCTCCACCCTGCCCAAGTGCTCGTACCTGAAGCATCTGTCGGGCGTAATCCCATTCATACAACGCATGGTGGATGTCTATGCCTTCATAACACTGCAAACGGATGAGATCACGGCCGAGCATGGTTGCCAGTGTTCGAGCCAGCTCGGTCTTGCCTACGCCCACCTCGCCTTCGAGCAGCAGTGGTTTGCCTAGCTTTAATGCGAGGAGTAGTGCGGTGCTGAGGCCCCGGTCTGAGATGTAGCCCTGCGCCTCAAGATCGTCGGTGAGTTGGGCAACACTCATCGACTCGAAGTTCCCGGACATGGATGCCTAGTTCTCGGAGTTAACGAGATCGCCGATGGAGGATCCCCCGAGCTTGCCCTCACGAGCCAACTTGTTGCGCCACGCGGTGGCCATGTCGACGCCTTCTTCTGCGAAGCCATCGAAGGTGACGTCTTTCATGTTCCGGCAGACCTTGTTCGGATTGCACTCAGCATCGAGCTCAGCAACTCCCTGCGGGGACTGCTGCCAAATGCCGCGCAAAACCTCAGCCGAGCCATCAACTTCCTGGGACATGCCTGCCTCCTTGGTGGACTCCCCAGGGTAGCAACGGCCTGGCGGCCGCGCACCTCGGATTCTGCGGGCTAGCATGCGAGGAACGCCGAGCCTAGGAGCCTCCATGACCTTCGTTTATAACCTCATCGTCGTCTTGCACTTCATCGGCTTGGCAAGCGTGGTGGGGGGCTTCCTGGTGCAGATGCGCTCGGCCGATAAGGGCGTGAATCCGGCCATGCTCCATGGAGCGCTCACCCAGCTGGTCACCGGCCTGCTCATGGTGGGCCTGGTGGAGATGGGTGCCGTGGATGAGACCCTGGATATGGCCAAGATTTCGGTGAAGTTGGTGATCACGCTGGTCATCACGGTGCTGGCCTTCGTGGGGCGCAAGAAGCCGCTCCCGCAGGTGGGCCTGTGGGGTGCCATCGGTGGCCTAGCCATCGTGAACATCCTCATCGCCGTGCTTTGGGGATAGGGCCCACGTCCTACGCGGTAGCAACCACCTGAAAGGCCTCGCAGTTGCGATCCGGTCCAAGACCAGCCTCGGCTGCGGTTGTCTTAGTCCACATGCGCACTCGTTGATCGATCGCAGCAGGATCGGGCAACTGGGAAGCGTGGGCGTGGATTGCCGCAAGCTTGATGTCCATGACGTCGGTGATATCCACATAGTGGTTCGGGCTCGGTGAAGCCATGATCCAGACCTCGGGCACCGTCCACTCCTCGAGCCCCTCGTCCTGCAAGAGCGAGGTGTGTGCAAAGGGATTACGCGCATCCGGGTATATCGCGCAGAGAGCCGCCTCACCAGCTGCCAAGTGATCAGGATGTGAGGCTTGGATGCGCTCCCAATTGCGATCAGGGGATTGAATCAACATTCGCTGTGGGCGCACCTGCCGAATGACGCGACTAATGTCCCTTCGGAGTCCATGGGTCACGGTGAGCTCACCATCGCGGTAGTTCAAAAAGTGGATATCGCTCACGCCCACCACCGCACCGGCGGCACGCTGCTCCGCTTGCCGGATCCCGGGAATTTCAGCCCTGTCGATGGCCGGGTCGAAGCCTCCTGCATCGCCATTGGTGATGATGGCGTAGCTGACCTCAATTCCGGATCGAGTCCACAGGCCTACGGTTCCCGCAGCCCCGAAATCGACGTCATCGGGGTGGGCGGTCACCACGAGGAGGCGCTCGATCTCTGAGTCGGGTTTAGGGGCGCTCATGACGGGATAAACCTATATGTGGGCGGAATCTCCCTCAAAAGCGAGTTTCACATTGGCATCAATAGTCACATCCATGTCACAGTAGGGGCGTGCTTCCCCGGCCCGAACGTTCACGCATGCCCGGATTACGGGCGCTCGTGGCTTCTATGGCGAGCCTTGGCCTAATCGCGGGAGCCGGTCCCGCTGCCTTTGCCATACAGGGGACTGGCCCCTGGGTTCCAACGAATTGGACTGGTGTGGTTCCCGGAGCACCGGTGCCCGGTGAGGGTTTGCCTCCGGCAGCTGTTCCAGCGATGCTGACCCCACTCCCACCGGAGGTCAATCCGGTGATCAACTACGAAGCCCAAACCACGTGCGAGAACAGTCCGAAACCAGGCGCCGTTCGCCTTGAGCAGATCATCAAATCCACTTACGGAAACGATCAGTACACCAACATTCCGCGCGATTGTGCGAAAGGCGGAACCAGCGAGCACAAGGAAGGTCGAGCCATCGACTGGATGGTGGACGTTCGTGATGACCAACAGCGTGCGAATGCCGAAGCTTTTCTGAATTGGCTCCTCGGACCGGATGCAGCGGGCAGGCCCTACGGTCACGCACTGCAGCTCGGCATCATGTACGTGGGCTGGCATGACCGAATGTGGCGCGGGTACGGCATTGATCGTGGGTGGCAGGAGCTCAAGGGCTGCTTTGCCAAGCCCGAGGAAAAGTATGACAACTATTGCCACCGCAACCACATTCACATCTCCTTAACCTGGGCCGGCGCAAATGGCACCATCGACGGTGGGGCCCCAGCCCAACCGGCGCCGGCGCCCGGGGTGAATGAACTGCCCGCAGATCCTCCGATGCCGCCACGCCCTCCGGCCCCTGCTCAACCGGGTCAAGATTCCGATCAGTTCATGGCAATTGGTTCCCAGGTGGGATTCACCTCGGAAACCGCGGGGGCTTTGCAACCGGGTGAAGTGCGCACCATAGATCTTGCTCCGGTGCCGCTGAACGCAACGTCGGCGTTAGTGAGTATCACCACGAGTGAAGCTGGGGCGAAATCACAGTTGCGCATCGGAATCGTGGGAGAAAAGAAGTCAGCCCTTGCTGTGAAGGTGCCCAAGGCGCGAACCAAGACGATCATGCGGCAAGTTCCGGTCTCACAGGGGGCACTCCAAATTCAGGCAGCTGACAAGTCAGCTGTCAATGTGCGCATTGACGTGCTGGGTTACACCGTTGACGGAGGAAATCAGCCCGCTGTTGGCACAGCGCCAGCGAAGCTCGATCGCGATAGGTATGACGTGGGCGAAGTGAAAGTTGTCAAAGTGCGCGGGGTCGGGCCGGTTCCGAAGAAAGCGAAGAAGGTCACCGCGGTGATTCTGCGTGTGACGGCTAAGGGTCTCGGCCAAGAGGGTCGCTTCGCTGCATACCCAGTCGGTGGTGCCGATCTGGGTACAACCTCTGCACCTATCCCGGCAACAGGTAAATCAAGCAGTGTGGTTGTTGCAGATATCGGAACGGATGGGCAAGTGGCACTTGCGTCATCGGTGAAGGCCAAGATTGGTGTTCAAGTGATTGGTTACGTGAAGAAATAACCAGGTAATGCCGTTGACTGCTAGAGAGCTAGGGCAGGCAACGCGAGCCCAGTGTTGGCGTGGCAGCGGTATCCATTCGGCACCTTGTAGAGGTATTGCTGGTGGTAGTCCTCCGCCAGGTAGTAAATGAAGTCGGCAGCTGGGGCAATCTCCGTGGTGATATCGCCGTAACCGCGTGAGCGAATCACTTCCTGATATGCATCACGTGTGGCAAGGGCGAGCTCGCGTTGTTCGTCGGTGGTGTAGAAGATTGCGCTTCGGTATTGGGTGCCCATGTCATTGCCCTGGCGATAGCCCTGGGTGGGGTCGTGGTTTTCCCAGAAGATCTTGAGCAGGTCATAGGTGCCTACCTCGCCTGAGTTATAGGCCACCATCGCCGTCTCGGTATGTCCGGTGAGTCCGGTGCACACTTCTTCATAGGTGGGATT
>JBJOIE010000163.1:0-2573 GCA_046047295.1 Actinomycetota bacterium
AGTGCCCGATCGGTCACGGCCGCTTGGGGAACTTACTGAAGTCTGGCCGGCGCTTTTCCTTGTACGCGTCCCTTCCCTCCTGCGCTTCTTCTGACATGTAGAAGAGCAGGGTGGCATCGCCGGCGAGTTGTTGAACTCCAGCCAAGCCATCGTCTGCCGCGTTGTGCGATGCCTTCAGCATGCGCAGGGCCAATGGTGAAAGTTCAAGCATCTGCTGGGCCCAGCGCACGGTCTCCAGCTCGAGATCCTCAATGGGTACAACGGCATTCACCAGACCCCAGTCATAGGCCTGTTCGGCACCGTATTGATTGCAGGTGTACCACACCTCACGCGAACGCTTTTGACCGATAGTGCGCGCCAAAAGACCCGAACCGTATCCGCCATCGAATGAACCGACCTTGGGGCCGGTCTGGCCAAATCGCGCATTGTCTGCGGCGATGGATAGATCGCACACCACGTGCAGCACGTGACCGCCACCAATGGAATAGCCGGCGATCATGGCGATAACGGGTTTCGGAGTGCGGCGGATTTGGATCTGCAGGTCAAGAACGTTGAGGCGGCCGATACCTTTCTGGGCAATTTCATCGTCACCGATATACCCATCATCGCCGCGGATCACCTGATCACCACCTGAGCAAAAGGCCCAGTCACCTTGACCGGTCAGGATGATCACGCCAACGGAATCATCATCGCGAGCCCGGTTAAAGGCATCAGCTAATTCAAAGAGTGTCTGCGGGCGGAATGCGTTGCGCTTGGCGGGCCGGTTAATCGTGATTTTGGCAATGCCCTGCGCATCTCCCGCGGAGAGGTGATAACGAATGTCTTGATAGCCCTCACCTTCGTCAATCCATTCACAGGCAGGGGTGATGGAGCTATAGGAAGGATCGGTGAAGGCCGGGGAGTCCTCGGGCACAACGGGGGGCAGCACATAACGAGTACGGGTGTCCATGAGTTGCACGTTACTGCCACGACCTACGCTCGGCGAATGCTCACCATGGCTGGCCCTCGCCCATCGGTGCACCTCCCAGCTCCGGTGACCCGCGATGCGGTACCCGCGTTCCTCACGTCGCTGCGTGCAGCGCTGGATGGCAACGGTCCATGCCTGGTGATTGAGCATCCCAGTCACCGCGACAGCCTGCAGGTGCCAAAGGTGGCTTCCGCTCGTGAAGACATCGCCGTGATGGTGAGTACGTCTGGCTCCACCGGATCGCCCAGGCTGGTGGCCTTATCTACTCAAACACTGACCGCACTCACCGATTACGTCAACGGAAGGGCAAACCCTCAGTGGATCTCGGCGTTGCCGTGGTCTTCAATGGGCGGCCTGAACGTGGCGATCCGCAGCCTGGCCTGCGATGCACCGGTGCACTTCATTGAGCCCACCCATCCCTTCGACCCACAATCGGTCATCGGTGCCCTGAACTCGATGCGCAGCCCAGCATTCATCTCACTGGTGCCCACCCAGGTGGGTCGAATCCTCCGCTCCCCCGGCGGCCGCGAGGCGCTAGCCCGGTGCGCACAGATCTTCATTGGTGGTGCACCTGTCTCGTCGGATCTGCGCTCACGCCTTGACGGCCTACCCATCACGCTCACCTATGGCATGACAGAGACGGCTGGTGGGTGCGTATTCAATGGAGTTCCGGCTCCCGGTGTTGGCGTGAGCATCGATCCACGGGACAACCGCATCACGATCACCGGACCCACCGTGGCCATTGGCTATTACCCAGACACCTGGTTCGACGGGGAATTCCGCACGTCTGATGTTGGCACGCTTATCGATGGCACACTCACGGTCACTGGTCGAGTGGATGACGTCATCATCGTCAGGGGCACCAACGTTTCGCTTAATGCAGTTTCCGACGCGCTTTCGGCAGCATGCCATGAGCGAGCATCCGGCAGTGAAGTCTGCGTTGTTTCCGTGGATCATCCCGAGGATGGTGCAGTGATATGTGTAGCCGCATCGGGGCTGAGTGACGCGGACCTCACCCAAGCAATCGCCGAAGTTCGCGAGCGCTTAGGCAGCCCAGCAACTCCGCAACGATCGCGTGTCATGGGTGCGTTACCCCAACTACCGGGTGGAAAGATCGACCGCCTCACCATCGCGCAACTCTTTGAGGAGCAGTCATGACTTCGGCAGCGGATTGGATTGCCGGCGCACGGCCGCGCACGCTCCCCGCAGCCATTGCACCCGTTGCGGTGGGCACCGGGTTGGCGATACATGCACACAGTTTTGGTTTCATCGAAGCGCTCCTCGCATTGGTGGTGGCACTCGCGCTACAAGTAGGTGTGAATTACGCGAACGACTACAGCGATGGAATCCGTGGCACAGATACCGCACGCATCGGACCGGTGCGCCTGGTGGGTCAGGGCATCGCATCACCCCAATCCGTCAAACTCGCCGCGTACCTGGCCTTCCTCTTCGCTGCACTTAGCGGCCTCGGCCTCGTATTTCTCACCGGCAAGTGGTGGCTCATCCTGATTGGCGCAGCAGCAATCGGTGCGGCGTGGCTCTACACCGGCGGACCGCGCCCCTACGGATACCTCGGCCTTGGTGAACTCTTCGTTCTCATCTTCTT
>JBJOIE010000164.1:0-4242 GCA_046047295.1 Actinomycetota bacterium
TCCTTTCGAGCACCGACCGGCCGGATGCTTGACCCAGGTTTGGTGTGGGCTATTTATCGCTGGGCACGGGGCGCCACGCTGCTTCAAGTACTCACAGCCAACGACACCACGGCCGGTGACTTCGTTCGATGGACTCGGCAGGTGATCGACTTGCTGGGACAGATTGCCGATGCCTTAGGCCATGAGCATCCTCTATCTCTCACGGCTCGCAAAGCGAGTGGGCTTCTCAATAGGGGAGTAGTGGCGTATTCGGCGAGTACGTAGACCCCTACTCAGCAAGATCTAGCGCCTCGTGAACCTGCCCTCGCACGCCCCAGTCAGTGCACAGCTCCTCAAGTTCCTTGGGCTTACGTGGCTCTTTGGGGATGGCCGGAGAGATTTCTGGCAGGGACACGTCCGTGGCCGCCGTGCTCACTCGAAGGGCCGCCGCGAGATATTCAGAATGCGTATTCAGCAGTTGTGCCACGCGAGGCGTCAGAGGACGTTCACAGGATTCACTAGCTGCCGCCTCGAGAACCCGTTGCAAACCCCCAAATTCAGAAATCAGCTTGGTCGCAGTCTTTTCACCTATGCCAGGGACCCCCGGAAGTCCGTCGGACGGGTCGCCGCGCAGTGCGGCTACCTGCACATATTGATCGGGTGTCACGCCATAGCGTTCGCGCACGGCAGCCCAATCGAGGAGCGGCCACTTATCCATCCCCCCGTTCACCGCGAGCAATAACTGCGCAGTCGCGGATACGACTTGGACCATATCTCGGTCACCAGAGACCACAATTACGTCCTCATAAGTTCGCGCCAACGTTGCGATGATGTCGTCAGCCTCGTAGCCGTGCACCCCCACAACGGGGACGCCCCAGGCGTCCAGCAGGCGGTAGATAGCGCCAATCTGAGGACCTAACGTGTCTGGCGTTTCCTCCAGCGCCACCAGGTCTTCCTCGGTGGCCACCCGGTGTGTTTTGTAACTGGGAATGAGGTCCACACGCCACTGGGGGCGCCAATCGGAGTCCCAGGCTGCTATGAGCCCACTCGGGGCGAATCGCTGGCGAAGACGGGAGATGGTGGAGAAAAACCCACGAATGGCGTTGTGTGGATGACCATCGGGGGCCTGCATGGACTCCGGCAGCGCGAAATATGAGCGGTAGTAAAGGCTCGCGCTATCCAAAATGAGGATTGGACCTGAGCTCACTCGGGGCATGCCGCAGTGTGACACGGGGGTCGAACTCGTACCCTGTTGGCATGGCTAGCCCAGATCCACGGCTCATCGGCGCAATGGAAAGAGCCGCTCTCGATGCCCTCGTCATCACTCCCGGTGCGGATATGCGCTATTTGGCTGGTTATCAGGCGAAACCACTCGAGCGCTTGACGGCATTTCTCGTGGGCCGAAACGGTGAGGCCATGCTTCTCGCACCAGAACTGGAGGCCGCAGAGGCGCATGGATCCCAATTCGTATCGGGTGGCGGATTACTGGTCACATATCCCGAAACAGCGGATCCGTGGAACATCGTGGAGGAATTCCTCAATAAAAGTGTTCGTATCGGGGTGGATCCCCACATGTGGGCCGATCGTCTGCTCACTCTTCAGCAGCGCTTCCCGGGAGCACAGATCCTCAGTGCCGGGCCGTTCATATCCGAGCTCAGAGTCATCAAGAGCCCAGATGAAGTTTCGGCACTCATGGAAGCCGGTGCAGCGATCGACCGAGTGCACGCTCGGATTCCGCAGATGCTCAGAGCCGGCCGAACCGAGCGCGAGGTTGGTCGAGACATTGCTTCTGCAATAATCGAGGAAGGCCACGTGAACGTTGATTTCGTCATTGTGGGTTCTGGGCCCAATGGAGCAAGTCCACATCATTCGGTTTCTGACCGAGTGATCGGTGTTGGTGAACCTATTGTGATCGACATCGGTGGGACCATGCCATCCGGATTTTGCAGCGACAGCACACGCATGTATTGCATTGGCGAACCGCCACGCGATTTCATGGGAATGTTCGCGATTTTGTTGGAGGCACAGTCACTTGCTCGTGACCATGCAGCCCCCGGGGTGAGTTGTGAATCGGTGGATTCTGCAGCTCGCGACCATTTGGCGTCAGCAGATCTTGGCGACTTCTTCATCCACCGAACAGGCCACGGGATTGGTCTGGAGACTCACGAGGAGCCATACATCGTTCAAGGCAATACCCAGATCCTTGAACCTGGGATGGCATTCAGTATTGAGCCAGGCTTCTATGTCCCCGGTCGTTACGGAGCGCGCATAGAAGACATTGTCATCTGTGGGGCCGAAGGCGCTATTCCTGCAAATCACCGACCACGCGAGATCTGCATCATTTGATGATTCGAAACACCTCAGCCGTCGGACCCTGGAGCGCGTCCGGGCCAACTCTGTTCATGAATGCTCGCGTGTACTCTCCAGCGCACCCATTCGCTACAGCGGTACTCATCCAAAATGGAACGATCGCATGGGTGGGTGATGACTCGGGCGCTGAGACACACAGGGAACTTGCCTCGAGAGTTATAGACGCAGGCGGCGGCTTTCTCTGCCCAGGTTTTGTTGACTCGCATGTTCATGCCACGCACACGGGGTTGCTGCATTCCGGCCTCAATCTCACCGAATGCACATCGGCACGCGAACTATTGGAATCGATTGCCCGAGCATGTAAGGATCACCCAAGCAGGCGAATTCTCGGCCATGGCTGGGACGAGACTCGTTGGGACTCTCCGGAACTGCCACGTTTGAGCGAAATCGATGAGGCGGCCGCTGGTTGCGAAGTGTATGTCTCGCGTATTGACGTGCACTCAGCGCTCGTCTCGTCTGCGCTTCTCTCCCGATGCTCGAACCTCAAGGGGGTTCGAGGTTGGTCACCAAACTCTGCACTCGTGGACAGGGAGGCACATGCCATTGTCCGTGAAGTAACAACCTCTTCTATTGATCCCGTTGAGCGAGCTGCCGCACAGCGCGCTTATCGATCACTGGCCTCGCGCCAGGGGATCGTCTCCATCCACGAAATGGCGGGACCGGCGATCAGCAGCGAGGCGGATGCCCTTGCCCTACGGGAGATTTCAACTGCTGAACCAGGCCCTTTGCTTTATACCTACTGGGGGCAAACAGCACACAGTGGCGGACTAGACGTTGCACAGGAGATCGGTGCGATTGGGCTCGCCGGTGATCTCTTCATCGATGGCGCAATCGGCTCGCGAACTGCGGCACTTCATCAGCCCTATTCGGACTGCGTGGAAACCACCGGGGCCACCTACCTTGGGGTTGATGAGATCACAGCTCATCTCATTACTTGTACCGAGCTCGGGATTCCAGGCGGCTTCCACGTCATCGGTGATGCTGCCTGCGAAGCCGCGGTCACTGGCATCTCAGCAGCAGTTCAGATGCTAGGTGTAGAGCGTGTTCGTAATGCCAGGCATCGACTTGAGCACGCCGAACTACTCACCAAGGGTTCATTCACACTACTTGCTGAGGCAGGTGTGGCGCTTGGCATGCAGCCACTATTTGATCGCTACTGGGGGAATCCTGGCGGCATGTACGAGACCCGGCTTGGGCAAGAGCGCGCGCACTCAATGAATCGCTGGGGGAGTGCACATAGTGCTGGGGTTCCACTGACCTTCAGTTCCGATTCACCCGTCACCGAGACGTCACCGTGGGCGGCTATGCGCGCAGCCATGTGGCATCACAATGAACAGGAACGATTGAGTGCACGTGCTTCTTTCGCTGCGCACACCCGCGGTGGTTGGCGAGTCGTGGGGGATTTCACAGCTGGCGTCATCGATGTTGGCGCGCCGGCCCACCTAGCCCTGTGGGACGCCCCCGAATTCAGCGTTCAGCATCCTGATCAGCGAGTTGCTGCGTGGTCCACCGACCCTCGATCGGGAGTGCCCCCTTTGCCCAGCCTGGAGATCGATGGTGAGCTGCCACGCTGTATTAGCACCTGGGTTCTTGGTGCGCAGACGTATTCTGATGGAACGGTCACCGAAGCAGTTGGCGAACCATGAGCTTCACTGCCAGAGTCGTAGCCATTCTTATTTCGATAGTTGCCGGTCTCGGCCTTGCTGCCGCCTTCCCCGATCTGGCTATCTGGCTCCTCGCACCAATTTCCGTTGCTGCAATCACCTGGGTGCAATGGCGTAGATCTGCATGGTGGGGCGCAACCACCGGATTCATTTTCGGCTTGGCCTTTTTCCTAGCACTCATGCCGTGGCTGCAGGTGATTGGCCCGGATGCCTGGATCGCGCTGAGCAT
>JBJOIE010000165.1:0-2664 GCA_046047295.1 Actinomycetota bacterium
GGCTGCCTCCCAAACCTCGGAGGCAGCCGTTGTTATTTCCCGTGATGGCTTGGATTCCGCGCATCGCCGATTCGTCTATGCGGGAGATTCCGGCGACGTGCCACTCCTCGAAGCCGTAGGCGCGAATCCCGTCTCGCCGCTGACGTCAGTGACGGTGCAGGGGCGCGCTGCTCGCGAGGTTGACCTCTCGGTGCCCTATCGAGGGCGCCGCCTTTTTGGCAATGAACTACGCCAGCAAATCGATTCCTGGGTGGCCAATGGAATAGCGGAGCCAAGTTTCGCTGTGGCGCTCCATGCGGTTCTGGACAATCCCGAATGGCTTGACCTCAGGGATGTGGATATTGCCCTCGTGGGAGCGGGAGCCGAGATGGCACCCACTCGATCACTATTGCGCTGGGGTGCGCGCGTGCACGGCGTTGACCTCCCACGTAAAGCCATCTGGGATCGACTCATTGCCATCACTCGTAACACCGCCGGATCCCTGCGAATTCCGATCACCGTTGATCCCGATGGCGAACCACCATTTGTTGTGGGCGGACTGATCCACCCAGATGATGATGAAACGGTGTCCGGCTCTGCGGGTACGGATGTCCTGGTGAATACAGCAGAGATCCGCCAATGGCTCAACTCCATCGAGCAGCCGTTTGTACTTGGCAGCTACGCATATGCCGAAGGCGCCACCCACGCCCGGCTGAGCATGGCCACCGATGCCATCACCTTGAGTTTGTTGAACAACAGAGATGACATCACGCTGGCTTTCCTTGCCACACCAACAGATGTGTTCATGGTGCCGCAGGAATGTGTCGAGGAATCACGTCGGCGGTGGGATAGCCGTGGTCTCGGCGGACTCCTTCAGGCTCCCCTGCGATTGATGGGTCAATTTGAACCCAATTATCCCGAGACGTACCACTCCGCACAGGGACGCATCATCGGCCTCAACGATTCCCTTATCCCGCAACAGGGTCCGAACTACATACTTGCCAAGCGCATTCAGCGATGGCGTGCACTGGCTGCTCGAGCAGATGGGGTTCCCGTTTCACTCAATCTGGCGCCGGCCACACGCACTCAATCCGTCATCAGGAACAGAGCACTCGCCGCTGCTTATGCGGGGGCGAGCAGATTTGGTGTTGAAGTTTTCGATCCCGCCACGTCAACAACCCTGATGGCCGCGTTACTCGTCCATGATTTGCGTAACCCGTCGTCTTCAGCGAATCCGGCTACTCCATTGGGCAATCCGATGGACCTCTTCGTGCAGGGCGCCAACCACGGCGGCCTGTGGCGCGCCGCCTACTCCCCGCGCTCAGTGCTCGGCATGGCAGCGGTGCTGGGATTATTCGAGTCGAGGGCGTAGGTGTACGTACAAAAGGGGAAAGACCCGTGCAACTGGGGGGTTGTCGCACGGGTCTCGGGGCGAAACGCCCCACCGCTCGGGGGGTGAGCGGCCAGGGAGATCATTGCAAGGCAATCGATTGTTGTCACGCACTTTCTCGCGTATGTGGCCTGAGCCACATGTCCGGCCGGCGAGCTACTCGCGCAGGAGTGCGTGAATCATCCGGCCCATCAGGATCTCGGCTCCACCTACGAGTGCGGCATCGTCCCCTAGTGCGCCTGCGGTGATGGTGATGTTCTGTGACTGCTGGGCCGGCAGTGTGGCGATCTGCTCAGCAATCGCATCGTGCATCAGTGGCAGCAGCTGACCGAGGTGTCCACCGAGGACAACCCGTTCTGGATCGGTGATCGCGATGAGCCCGCGCAATCCGATGCCCGTGTACTTTCCCGCATCGCGAACAGCGAGGACTGCATTCGTGTCACCGGCACGAACCGCACTGATCAGTTCCTCAATGCTTGCGTCCGGCCACTTTGCCGCCGTGAGGATGCGCTGACTTCCAATGAACGCTTCCCAGCAGCCTCGGGCACCGCAGCGACACTGCGGCCCTTCAGGTGAAATCGGCATGTGCCCGATTTCACCGGCAAAGCCGCGGGCGCCGAGACGTACCCGTTCCTTCTCAACGTAGCCACCGCCTATACCCACGTCACCAGCGACGTAGAGCATGGAGCGAGCACCGCGTCCGCTTCCTCGGATGTATTCACCAAGTGCACCCAGGTTCGCATCATTGCCAAACTCGATGACCTGTTGCTCACCGCGGAGCGCGAATAGCGCCGATGTGAGAAGTGGTCCCCACGCCTCATCTCGCCAACCCAAATGCGGCGCAAATTGTACGGTTCCCGTTGCCTGATCCACGATTCCTGGAACGGCGATTGATGTTGCGCACCAGTTCGCACCCGCCGGTAAAGATCGAAGGGTCTGTCCGATGACATCGCGAATAATGAGGGCAAGTTCCTGCGGTGAGATCCCCTCTAAATTCTTTGCGCGAGTGGTCTGAGCGAGCGATTCACCTCCGAGACCGAAGGCGATCACCTTCACTTCGGTCACCCGTACGTCAACACTCATGATCACCAGAGATTCCGCGCGGGCTCGCAGCACCATGGAGGGGCGGCCTACGGAGCCACCAGTTCCCGGAACCTCCTGCACATAGCCGAGTGAGACGAGTTCCTGGGAAATGGTTCCGGCAGTACTTCGCGTTACTCCGAGCAGGGAGGCAATTTCACTTCTACTTATGGAGCCGGCTCGATGCAGGACCTCCAGCGCCTGTGCGCAGTGGC
>JBJOIE010000166.1:0-6088 GCA_046047295.1 Actinomycetota bacterium
TCCGAATCTCGAGGCCATCGGCTGTGAGGTTTCAGATCAGGCGTTCAGTGCAACTGGTCGTCTACTCGATCTGACCAACCCACCGACGGCCATCTTCAGTGCGCGTTCAGAAACCTCGTTGGGTGTTATACGTGCACTTCACAATGAGCACCGTGAAGACATCGCATTCGTTTCCTTTGGTGATTTCGAGATGGCCGATGTTCTGCGCCCCGCGATCACGGTGATTGACCATGATCCCAGGCAACTGGCCGAGGCAGCGATGATCCGTTTGCGTCAGGCCATGGAGCGTGAGCAGGTTGATAACACAGACACCATCGTTCCGCTACGTCTGATCACCCGCGGTTCCGGTGAGATTCGCCCTGACCGGGCGGTGATGAGCGCATGAAGAGTGTCTTAACCACAGACGTGGTGGTTGGAGTGGATGTAGGCACCACAACCATCAAGGCGATTGTCACCGACGTGGATGGCAATCTGCTGGGTCACGCGGCGCAATCAACACCGTGGATTGTGCAAGACAACGGGTACGTGCACACCGATATTGATGAATTTGCGCGAGTGGCCATCAAGGTGATCGCTGAAGCGGCCGAGGGTGCCAGTACGCCTTCGAATGTGATTGGCATTGGCATCGCAGGGCTCGCGGAAACAGGCGTGGTGGTGGATGCGGACGGTAAGCCACTCACCCCAGCAATGGCTTGGTATGACCAGCGCGGCAAGTTCGAACTTGAGCAGCTTCCGCAGAAATTCCGCGATGAGTTCAGTGCCGTTACAGGCCTGGCCGCGAAAGCCGAATGTTCATTCTCGAAGTTGCTGTGGCTCACCCAACATGGCTTCACCCTCGCGCCGGGTATGCAATGGATGAATGCACTCGAATACATCGCATTCGTACTCACCGGTGAGCGTTATACGGAGCCCTCACTCGCTTCGCGTACCGGACTCATTTCCCAGATAGACGTGAGCCCGTGGTCAGGCACCCTTGATCTCATCGGTGCGCCGGCTGATTTCATTCCGCCCTTCCGCAATGCCGGCCACGCATTTGGCGTGGTGGGATCCCATGCACCAGAGAAACTGCGTGGCGCTGCTGTGACGGTAGCCGGGCATGATCATCTGGTCGGTTCCGTCGGTGCGGGTGCAACCGGTGGCGATGACCTTTACGACTCCTGTGGCACTGCGGATGTGATCGTTCGGGCAGTCCCGCGAACCTTGACTGACGCCGAACGCGGATCCCTGGTTGCCGCGGGCTTGAGTGCTGGCCGCCATGTCTTGCCGGGTCGCACGGCCGTCCTTGGCGCCACGCGTTCCGGCCTCGTGCTGGGCCGGGTGTTGTCCATGCTGGGGGCGATGACACGCGAGGAACGGGTTCGCCTCTCCGAGGCCTGGACCCCGCAGTGGGGGTCGTCGGGAACCGTGCTGGTGTCCGAGCCACCTAACTGGACCAATGAGGTCACCGTTCGGCTACTTGACGATGCCAGTCCAGAAGAGGTGTGGTGCGCCGCATTGGATTACACGCTCGCGCAAACCCGGCAGGTTTTGGATCCGGTCACTTCGATAGCCGGTGCTTTCCACACGGCCGTTGCCGCCGGCGGTTGGGCGCATGTTCCCGGTGTCTTCCGAGGAAAGCAGCACATCATGCCGGGCCTGACCCGTAGTAACCACAGCGAACCCGGCGCCCGCGGTGCCAGTTTGTTCGCTGTACATGCGGCTGGCGTGACGCCAAGCCCGTTCACCGCAGATCTCCTCGCAGATGCGAGTGCAGCTAACACCACTATTAAGGAGTTCACCTCATGAGTTCACCAGCCAACGCTCCGGCGATCAGCCTCTCTGCGATCGCCGATGACGATGGCACCTTCGCAATCATCGCCATGGACCAGCGCAACACCTTGCGCCGGATGTACAAGGCGGTTGGTGTGGAGGCCACGGACGAGGACATGCGTTCGGCCAAAGTTGCTGTCGCTGCAGCATTGACCCCCGATGCCACGGGCATCCTGCTCGATCCCACGTACGGTGTGCCCGCTGTAACTGAAGCAGGTGCCCTTGCCAGCAATTGTGGATTGCTCGTTGCCGCCGAGCCAGCCGAGCGCGGCAACTTCAATGGTGAGCCACGTTCGTCACGGCTGCCCGAGCAGAATGCTCAGTGGGTGCGTGACATGGGCGGTCAAGCAGTCAAGTTTCTGGTGATGATGAATCCGGCCCGCTCGATCGGGACAGGTGAACCGGATCTCACCGAAGAGACGCTGCAGGTAGTTCGTGATGTGGTTGAGGACTGCCGCAACGTGGGTATTCCTTCGGTGATCGAAAACCTCGTATACCCGCTGCCTGGTTCAGAGAAGTTGACGCCCGAGGAGCGCGAGACCGCGATCATCGAATCAGCGCGTTTGCTTACCGAGCTCAAGCCCGACCTTCTGAAACTTGAATACCCGGGCAGCGCTGCGGGCTGCCGCAAGTTGGCAGACGTCGTCACTGTGCCGTGGGCAGTACTCAGCGCCGGTGTTGATTTTGCAACCTTCACTGACGTTCTCAAGGTGTCCTGTGATGAGGGCGGTGCCTCGGGCTTTATCGCCGGCCGCTCCGTGTGGAAGGAAGCGATCGGTCTCACGGGAGCTGAGCAGAAAACATTCCTCGATGAGGTAGCTCGGCCTCGTTTGGCCGCCTGCCGTGAGGCCGTTGCGGGCCGTACCCGGCCCTGGTTTGACGTAGCGGGGGCGTAGACATGAAGGTATGCCACCGCTGCATTGAGGAAAGGAGTTAGTCATGGCCGTACTAGAGGCCAAGGGCATCGTGCGCACGTATGGGCAGGTTGTCGCCCTGGACGAGGCTGATTTCAGCGTTGAAGCAGGGGAAGTCACTGCTCTCATCGGTGACAACGGTGCTGGCAAGAGCACGATGGTCAAGATCCTTTCCGGAACCGAGCAACCCGAAGGTGGCGAAATCATTTTCAAGGGAAAGCCGGTGAAATTTGCGCGTCCAGCCGATGCCCGTGCCCTGGGCATCGAGACCGTATTCCAGGATCTCGCGCTGTGTCCGCATCTTGATGCGGTCAACAACATGTATCTCGGACGTGAAGTAATGCGCAAGGGACTCATGGGCAAACTCGGCTTCATGAACCGCAAGGAGATGAAAGAGGGCAGCGTTGACGCCTTCAGTGATCTCGGTGCAACTGTGCGCACATTGACTGAAGCGGTGGGATCCATGTCCGGCGGCCAGAAGCAGAGCATCGCTGTTGCTCGCTCCGCTTCATGGGCCAATGAGGTGGTCTTCCTTGATGAGCCCACTGCAGCGCTCGGTGTGGTGCAGACGAAGAACGTGCTCGATCTCATCAAGCGGGTGCGCGATAAGGGAATTGGTGTGGTGTTGATTTCACACTCCATGCCGGAGGTCTTGCAGGTATCTGATCGCGTTCAGGTTTTTCGTCGTGGACGTCGGGTAGCTGTTTATGAAACCGCGCAGACGAGCCTCGAAGAATTGGTGGGCACCATGACCGGTGCGTTGGATGAGGAGTTGGCGTGAGCACAACACAAACTCGGCAAACCGAGTTGGCACATGAACTTCTTGATACGCCAAAAATGTCTTTGTGGCGGAAGCTGACCAAACTTCAGGCCGCACAGATTGTTCTGGTACTCGTCGCGCTCGTGGCGATCTTCTCGATCATGGCACCGGATGCATTCCCCACGGTGTTCAACCTGCGTTCCATCATCGTGAACACGTCGATCTTCGCCGTGCTCGGTGTGGGCGCAACCCTGGTCATCATCACTGCCGGCATCGACCTCTCCATCGGATCCGTTCTGGTGTTTAGCAGTGTGATGGGCGCCAAGGTGATGGGCGATATGGGCGCAGAGGGTTGGGGCACGGCCGCCGTTGGCGCAGTTGTCGCCATCCTTTCCGGCGCAGTTTGGGGCCTAATCAACGGCTTACTGATTGCCAAAGCAAAAGTCCCGGCCTTCATCGTGACCTTAGGAACGATGGGTGCGGCTCTGGGCTTGTCCCAGGTGATCACCGATGGCATCGATCTCTATGAGATCCCAGAGGTGCTCGTAGACACTGTTGGGTTTGGCAATGTGTTCAGTGAGGTGCCGACCCTTACGGTGATCGCGGCCGTCATTTGCGTTATCGGAGCCATCCTGCTCCACAAGACTCGATTCGGTCTCTACACATATGCGGTGGGTTCGAACCCGGAGGCTTGCCGTCGTGTCGGTATCAATGTGGACCTCCAGCTGATCCTGGTCTACGTGATCTCCGGCACCACGGCGGGCATCGCTGGCATTCTCAGCGTTGCCTTCTACCAGCAGACCACCATTGGTGGTAACTCCATGACGAACCTCACCGTCATCGCAGGCGTGGTCATAGGTGGTACAAGCCTCTTCGGCGGCATCGGTACCATCTTTGGCACGGTAATCGGATTGCTCATCCCGGTGGTGCTGCAATCCGGATTCATCATCATCGGCGTCCAGTCGTACTGGCAGGGCGTTGTGGTGGGTATCTTCCTGATCGGCGCGGTGTACTTGGACGGCTTACGCCGCTCACGTGCATTCAAGGGATCAGGAAAAAAAACCAAACACCTCCAAGTCGGCGGTGTGGCCCTCGGGGTCGGAAAGAAAGAAGGTTAAAGGTGGGTAGTACTCAACTCATCAAGAAGACCGTTGCTGCAGCACTCGGCGTGGGTGTTGTTGCAGGTCTCTCACTCGGTGTTGCACCTGCTGCCAATGCAGCCGGTGAGGACATCGTGTTCATTCAGGGTGTGAAGGGCGATGGCTTCTACATCACCATGGATTGCGGTGTTCGTGCGGAGGCCAAGAAGCTTGGCGCCAAGGTGACCACCGAAGGTCCGGCAAAGTTCGACGCAACCCTTTCGCGTCCGATCCTCGAGGCAGTTGTTGCCAAGAAGCCGGATGCAATCCTGATTGCACCGAACGATGTCAACGCCATGCAGAAGCCACTTGAGGCCGCTGCAAAGAAGGGCATCAAGATCGTGCTGGTTGACACCACGGTCAAGGATCCCAAGTTCGCTGTGTCGGAGATCTCCTCCAACAACCTCGCTGGTGGCGCTGCCGCATTCAAGGCAGTTCAGCAGCTGGTTCCCGGTGGCGGCAAGGTTCTGGGCATCGGCGTGAAGCCGGGCATCAGCACCACCGATGCTCGCGACAAGGGCTTCAAGGATGCAGCCGAGGCCAGCGGTGGCAAGTACACCTTCATTGGCCAGGAGTACTCCGACAATGAGCCGTCCAAGGCTGCTCAGATCACCACGGCCGCAATTGCAGCCAACCCTGATCTGAAGGCGATCTTCGCCAGCAACCTGTTCTCAGCTCAGGGTGCAGCGACCGGCATCAAGCAAGCCGGTAAGGAAGGCGAAATCGTGGTCATCGGCTTTGACGCCGGTCCGGACCAGGTTGCAGCCCTCAAGGACGGCACCGTGCAGGCACTTATTGCACAGCAGCCGTACAACATTGGTGTGCAGGGTGTACAGCAGGCGGTGAAGGCTCTGAAGGGTCAGAAGACCAAGAAGAAGATCACCACCGGCTTCACCATCCTCACCAAGAACAATGTTGACAGCAAGGCTGGCAAGGCGGCTCAGTACCGCGCCAAGTGCTAGTCAGTTCAAGGTAAGCGCGGTGGCGCAGCAGGTCGTGGATCTGCTGCGCCACCTGCATTATGTAGACGTATGCGTTAGATCGGTTGCGCTGTAGGCACCATCACGAGATCGCGAACCGTGACGTGGCGCGGCTGATTAATCATGAAGACAAGTGCTTCGGCAACATCTTCAGAACGCATGCCCTGGTGCTCCGCTACCTGATCATCAATCGATGCGCCCTGATCAACGCCCCAGAGTTCATTGAGCACAATTCCGGGTGCGATTGCTCCTAGACGCACTCCGGCCCCAATGATCTGTTGCCGGGTGGCGTGCACAAAAGCATTCACCGCATGCTTAGTGGCTGAATACACCGGTTCCCAGTGGATGACCTGGTGGCCAGAAACACTGCTTGTGACGAATATGTCTCCAGCGCCTCGTTTGAGGAAATAAGGAAGCACCGCGTGAATGAGGTGCATAACGCCGGCAACATTGGTGGTGACCATCTTGTGCACCTGCTCGGCGGGG
>JBJOIE010000167.1:0-3375 GCA_046047295.1 Actinomycetota bacterium
CAGCTAATTACCGGACGTAAGACAACGTGACATCCACGCCCGTGAGCACACCAGGGCGCGGCGCCTCCCGGCGCCGCGCCCTGCGCTCGCGTGCGATCTTCGCCGGCCCAGGCCTGCTCTACATCACGGCGTTCATGACCATCCCGGTGCTACTGGTCTTGGTCTATTCGTTCTTCCAGCGCGGCCGCTTCGGTGGGATCGTCTGGGAATTCACCTTCGAGAACTATGCGCGTGCGTTCGAGCCGGTTTATCTCAAGGTCTTTTCCTCATCACTGGTGATCGCCGGGGTCACCACGGTCCTCGCGGTACTCATCGGTTACCCCACCGCTTATGCGATCGCGAGGCTGCCCGCCAAGTGGCGCACGGTGGCACTCGTGCTCGTTGTACTTCCGTTTTGGACCAACTTCCTCATCCGTACCTACGCGTGGATCGTTTTGCTGAATTCCGAGGGGATTCTCAATAAGGCGCTGCTCGATTTCGGCATCATCAGTGCACCCTTAGGCCTGCTCTACACACCAGGAGCGGTAATCGCCGGTTTGCTGTACGCGTATCTGCCTTTGGTGATTCTGCCGGTGTACGCATCGGTGGAGCGCCTTGATCGGCAACTCATCGAGGCCGCACAAAACCTCGGTGCGAGCCGCGCGCGCACCTTCTTCGACATCACACTTCCGTTGACGCTACCGGGAACCATGATCGGTGCGATCTTCGTGTTCGTACCCAGCCTCGGGAACTTCGTGGTGCCCGAACTCCTTGGTGGCGGTAAGACGGTGATGGTGGGCAATCTGATTCGCGATCAATTCCTAGAAACGCGCGACTGGCCCTTTGGTGCGGTGCTCGCGCTCTTTGTTATCGCGCTCTTAGTGATCCTGTTTGCGCTGCAAGCCATGATCTCGCGCCGCATCAATGGAAGGGGGACTCGTGCGTAGCATCGGCTGGCTTCGGCTCCCCCTCTGGTTCACGTACCTGTTCCTCTACGTGCCCATCGCCGTGTTGGTGGCGATGAGCTTCAACGCCAGCAAGATCCCATTCGTGTGGACTGGCTTCTCCACCCGCTGGTACGGCGAGCTCGCGCAGAATGAACAGATCCGCGAGGGCCTGATCAACACCCTCATCGTGGCGGTAGGTGCCACCATCGGCGCCACCATCCTGGGCACCTTGTTAGCCATCGGCGTGAACCGCTACTTCCGCTCCCCGATCGTGGAGGCCTACTCCCTCGCCCCAGCGATCATCCCCGACTTGGTACTTGCCATCGGTTTACTCGCGTTCTTCTCCCTGATTGGTGTCACGCTAAGTCTGTTCTCGGTGCTGCTCGCGCACATCGTGTTCGGAATGGCATTCGTTGCCGCCGTGGTCATCGCCAGGCTCGGTCAATCCGATCCGAGCCTGGAAGAGGCCAGCCGCGATCTCGGTGCGAGCGCCACCGCCACATTCATGCGGATTACCTTGCCCACCCTCGCTCCGGGCATCATCGCCGGCGCACTTCTGGTGTTCACCCTGAGTCTGGATGAGTTCGTGGTGGCCTTCTTCACCGACGGGCCGAGTACACCCACCCTGCCGATCGTTATCTATTCCATGGTGCGCTTCGGCGTCACCCCGGAAATCAATGCACTGGCAGCGATTCTGCTGCTGGTGTCGTTCACCATCGTGATCTCCGCGCAACGGATCACCCGACTCACGGATGCGGTATGACCCCACCATTGCTCTCGATCACCAACGTCTCCAAGACCTATGGGGAGAAGTCCGCTAACCCGGTCATCGCTCTTAATGACGTCAGCATCGACATCGCACCCAATGAGTTCTTCGCCCTGCTCGGCCCGTCTGGCTGCGGTAAGACCACGCTCCTGCGTTCCATTGCAGGTTTCGAAGACCCTGACTCAGGATCCATCACCATCGCCTCGCCCACCGCAGATGCATCGAATGCGATCGACCTGCTCGCTCTCCCGCCGAATAAGCGGCCAGTGAACCTCATGTTCCAGTCCTATGCGCTGTTCCCGCATATGTCAGTGCGTAAGAACGTGGCCTACGGCCTAGAACGTGAAGGTCTTGCCAAAGCAGAAATTTCTGCCCGCGTGGACGAGGTGCTTACCACCGTCGGGTTGACCGACAAGGCGAATGCTCGGCCCGCGCAACTCTCTGGCGGTCAGAAGCAGCGAGTTGCACTCGCCCGGGCCATAGTCAAGCGACCGCAGCTCCTGCTCCTCGATGAGCCACTTTCAGCACTTGATCGCAAGGTTCGTGCGGAAATGCAGATCGAACTCAAGCGCCTGCAGCATGAAGTGGGCATCACCTTCGTGGTGGTCACCCACGATCAGGAAGAAGCGATGAGCATGGCGGATCGGATCGCGGTCATGCATGACGGCCGGGTGCAGCAGGTGGCCGATCCCGTCACGCTGTATTCCCAGCCGGCGAATGTGTTCGTTGCAGACTTCATCGGTAACGGCACCCTGATCCCAGGGACGGTCAGTGGCGATCACTTCAGCGCCCTAGGCGCACACTTGCCGGCAATTAACGCCCAGAACCTGAATGGTTCAGCCGTTCTCATGCTGCGCCCTGAGGGTGTGCACCTCATGTCACCTGATGGTGCGCTGCTCGCCGGCACCGTTGTCGAAACCCATTTCTACGGTGGCACGTCAACAACCACGATCGCGGTGACCGGTCTCGAGGCACCGATCATCGCTAGCCATCCGGGTTCCCCCGATCACCGCGCCGGTGATTCCGTTGGGATCACCTGGAGGGCGGAGTCTGCTGTTGTTCTCCGGGAAGACGCGTGAGCCTGCTCGCCGATTCGCCGGGATCTTTCATCCGCCATTCACTGGCGGATGTTGTCCACGCACCGCTATGGACCGATTCACCGGATGCTCCGGCCCCGCATCCACCGCTGCTCGCCCCGCACTCAACGGACCTGCTGATCATCGGTGGCGGGTTCACCGGATTGTGGACGGCGATCGAAGCCAAACAGCGCGACCCGCAGCGCGACGTCACCCTTGTTGAAGGTGCGAGCATCGCCCATGGCGGCTCGGGTCGAAACGGTGGCTTCATCTCCGCTTCCTTGACGCACGGTCTGGCTCATGGTGAAGCGATCTGGCCACAGGAAATGCCCACCCTGGTGCGCCTGGGCCGGGAGAACCTCGCCGCTATCGCTGATGTGGTTGCTGCGAACTCCATTGAGTGCAACCTCGACCTGGTGGGCAAGACCGCGATTGCACTGACGGAGCACGCGCGTGCATCACTGCCGAGCATGCTCGAACTCCACCAGAAGTGGGGTGAAGACGTGGAATTGCTCGCCGAAGACGAAATGCGCGCAGACGTCCACTCACCCACGTATCTGGGTGGCCTGCGCGTACGTTCCGGTGGCGGTCTGATGGATCCGGCGCG
>JBJOIE010000168.1:0-3586 GCA_046047295.1 Actinomycetota bacterium
GACGGTGGGCGAATTCGGTTGCGCAATGAGGAATGGTCTGCACGGCTTGACGGCGATGTCACAGACGCGCCCATCGAGCAAGGAACTCAGGTCTACGTGACACGTATTGATGGGGCCACCGCGTTGGTGTTCCCGATAGGGGAGTGAAGGAAATGGAACTCATTGCACTCGGTATTGGGATATTGATTGCCCTTGCGGTGCTGATACTCGTTCTGCGAGGCACGCTCGTGATTGTCAATCAAGCCAACACGGCGATTGTGGAGCGGCTAGGAAGGTACTCGCGCACCCTGACTCCGGGTTTAAGTGTTCTCGTACCGATCTTTGATCGCGTTCGTACGCGCGTTGACATGCGCGAACAGGTGGCATCCTTCCCGCCCCAGCCGGTCATCACCGAAGATAACCTCGTGGTCTCCATCGACACGGTGATCTACTTCCAGGTGACAGATCCCAAGGCGGCCACCTATGAAATTGCCAACTACCTCACCGGTATTGAGCAGTTGACGGTCACCACCCTGCGTAACGTCATTGGTTCCATGGACCTTGAAGAGGCGCTCACCTCACGTGATTCCATCAACGGTCAATTACGTGGTGTTCTCGATGATGCCACGGGCAAGTGGGGAATACGAGTGAACCGGGTGGAGCTCAAGGCAATCGATCCGCCACCCTCCGTCCAAGAGTCGATGGAGAAGCAGCTCAAGGCAGAGCGCGAGAGACGTGCGGCGATCTTGACTGCGGAGGGCCAGAAGCAATCAGCCATCCTGATAGCCGAGGGAGCAAAGCAATCGGCCATCTTGACCGCCGAGGGTGAAGCGCAAGCGGCGGTTGTCCGTGCCGATGCCGAGGCAAAGGCCCAGGCGGTGCGCGCCGAAGGTGAGGCGAAGGCGGTCACGCAGGTCTACGCCGCATTGCACGAAGCCGATCCCAGTTCGGCAGCGCTCGCCGATCGCTATCTCAGCGCGCTGCCGAGCCTGGCAGCAGGTGAGGGCAACACCGTCTGGGTGGTTCCCGGTGAACTCACCGCGGCGCTTGCTGGGATCAAAGCAGCTTTCGATCACCGCTGAGTAACTCATGTGACTGTTGTGACATCGGGACTCATTGTGTGATGTATGTCTGAGATGGCACCGTCAGCGGAGTAACCTTCATGACGTGGCACTCCGCGACATCGTGTACGGGATTTATGAGAAGTCCCTGAAGTCGCAAATTCCCAGTGACCGACTACCGCGTCACGTGGGCGTGATCCTTGATGGCAATCGGCGTTGGGCCACCCTGCAGGGGTCGAGTTCCTCGGAGGGCCATCGCGCAGGCGCGGCCAAGATCGTGGAATTCCTCGGCTGGTGTGATGACGCAGGTGTTGAAGTGGTCACCCTGTGGTTGCTCTCGACGGATAACTTGAACCGGCCGCCGGCTGAACTCGAATCCCTGATGGGCATCATCGAAGACACGGTCAATGACCTCGTTGCTCACGGTCGCTGGCGCGTGCATCCGGTGGGCGCACTCGATCTACTACCTGATCACACCGCCCGGGCACTGAAGGTTGCCGAGGAAGCCACCATGGGCATCAACGGAAGCCTGGTGAATGTTGCTGTGGGCTACGGCGGCCGGCGCGAAGTGGTCGATGCTGTCCGCTCGCTACTTGCCGAGCACGCATCGGCGGGAACCTCGCTAGATGAACTCGCAGCACTGATCGACGTGGAACACATCGCCGAGCATCTCTACACCAAGGGGCAACCCGATCCGGACCTGGTGATTCGAACCTCGGGGGAGCAGCGACTCTCAGGTTTCCTGATGTGGCAGTCGGCTCATTCGGAGTTCTACTTCTGCGAGGCGTACTGGCCGGATTTCCGGCACGTGGATTTCCTGCGCGCGATGCGTGCGTATGCAGATCGCAATCGTCGCTACGGCGCATGAGCAATTCCGATGCGGCTGCCGCTTCGGCACCCGATCCGGTAAACACCAACGCGGACGCGGTACTGCGCTGGCCGGTGCGAATGACACTTCTGCTTGCATTCATTGCCGGGGCCGCTGACGCGAGTGATTTCAAGGCCTTTGGGGTGTTCACCGCAAATCAGGCTGGGAATCTGGTTTTGGTGTGGATCCGTGCATCGGAAGGCTCAGGGGCCGCGTGGCTATCCCTGTTCTCGCTCTTTGGTTGCCTTGCGGGCGTATCGCTTGTGGTACTTCTACGCCGCGGGGTGCCGTGGCTGACGAGTGCGGCTGGCTCACGCGTGCTGCTGTTGCTCGCTGCCGGAGTACTGGCTATCACCGCAACGGTGAGCATCCTCGCGCTCGGAGATCTGAACCTGGCGGATATTCAAAAACTTGCTGCCGGATCAGCGCAGTGGTGGGCAAGTGCACTGGCCGTCACATCGAGTGCACTGGCATTAGCGATGCTGGGCACGGTCTTCGTCAAGGTGGGCATGTCGAATGCCTCCGTGATCTCAAGTACCGGCCCGTTGATTGATTCCTTCCGCTATGCAACGGCCGCACTTGCCTACCGAGACGAACGCTGGCGCAGGGCCCTTCGAGCAGTGGTGGGATTCCCCGTGGCCTGGACGGTGGGCGCGGCAATCGCGGCGTTCCTTCCCGTTAACCGGGGCGTCATCTCCTTGGCCGGAATGGTGATCATCGTGGCCATTGTTGGACTGTCGCGGCGTGTCGCGAGGAGTGGTCAGGCCCCCGCGACCTAGCGTGGGAAAACCAGACGTCCTTCCCCATTCGACAGGAGGCCACGTGCCCGTAAGCCGAAGTCCGCGCAAGACCTACGTCCTCGACACTTCCGTCCTGCTTTCAGATCCGCGGGCCCTGCTTCGGTTCGATGAGCACGATGTGGTGATTCCGGTGGTGGTCGTCACCGAACTCGAGGGCAAACGCAGTCATCCCGAACTCGGATATTTCGCGCGCCAAGCCCTTCGCCTCCTCGACGATCTGCGCATCCAGTTCGGCCGATTGGATGAACCGATGCCGGTGGGCGATGCCGATGGCACGGTTCGCGTGGAGCTCAACCACACCGATGTTGAGAACCTGCCTAACGGATTGCGGCTCGGAGATAACGACACTCGAATCCTCGCCGTTGCAAACAACTTGCGCGCAGAGGGTGCCGATGTAGTGCTGGTGAGTAAAGACCTACCCATGCGCGTCAAGGCCTCCTCCGTTGGTCTAGCTGCCGAGGAGTACCGCGCCGAACTAGTGGTGGAGTCTGGCTACACCGGCATGACGGAGATCGACGTTTCCGGTGAAGACGTAGACCGCCTTTACGAAGACAACTTCCTTGATCTTGACGTTGCCCGTGACTTGCCGTGCCACAACGGGGTGGTTCTGGTATCCGAGCGCGGCAGTGCTCTGGCGCGGGTAACCCCAGATAAGCAACTGCGCCTAGTACGTGGAGACCGCGAAGCCTTCGGCTTACACGGCCGCAGCGCCGAGCAGCGCATTGCCTTGGACATCCTGTTAGATCCTGACATCGGGATCGTGTCCTTGGGTGGCCGTGCGGGTACCGGAAAAAGTGCATTGGCGCTATGTGCCGGATTAGAGGCGGTCATGGAGCGGCGCCAACACCGCAAGGTCATCGTGTTTAGGCCCCTCTACG
>JBJOIE010000169.1:0-10626 GCA_046047295.1 Actinomycetota bacterium
ACCGGGCAAGACGATTATGCTGATCTCGTTCACCTGAGTAATCTGGCGAGCACACAACATGATTCGGGCGCACGCCCTACACAACAGGACAGGGTTACTGCGTAGCCCGCACAGTTTGCAGGAGGTGCCATGACAACCACCGATAGCGAGCGTGCACAGATGGTCACTGTTGTAGAGAGGGTTCTTAACGGGTTCACCGGTGTGGACCTCGAAGGGCTAGAAATCACACCCGTGGGGCGCCGCAGTGTGGTTCGGGTATCCGTTGATCGTGACGGAGGAATCGATTTAGATCTCGTTGCCGAAATCAGCTCAGCAATTTCCGCACAACTAGATGCTGCACCAGATGTGCTCTCTGGCGCATACGTGCTTGAGGTGAGTTCACCCGGCGTTGATCGGCCGCTGACGAAGCCACGCCACTGGCGCCGTGCGCGGACTCGCCTTGTTGTCACTTCACTGACGGACGGAACAACGCTGACCGGCCGCGTCCTCTCCGCTGATGAGAACACGGCGCTCGTTATCGATGAAGCAGGTGTGGAACACACGCTTGCATTCAGTGATGTGGTCAGTGCGCTTGTTCAGGTGGAATTCAATCGCGCTGAGGAATTGGTTTCCGAAGGCACATATTCGGGTGAGGAAGACGGCGAGGGAGGGGTCTAATGGATATTGACGTTGGTGCGCTGAAGGCACTCGTTCGTGAAAAGGACCTGTCGCTTGATTTGCTCGTTGAGACGATAGAAGCAGCCTTACTCGTCGCCTATCAACGCACCGAGGGCCATGCAGAAACCGCACGCGTCTCCCTCGATCGCAAGAGCGGTCACGTCACGGTCTGGGCTACCGAACGTGATGAAGAAGGTAATGCCATCGCGGAGTACGAAGACACCCCTGAGGGTTTCGGTCGAATCGCTGCCACCACCGCCCGCCAAGTCCTGCTTGCACGGCTCCGCGATGCTGAAGGTGATCAAACCTTTAGTGAGTTCACCGGACGTGAAGGTGACATTGTCTCCGGAGTAGTTCAGCAGTCGATTAATCCTCGAATGGTCCGTGTCGACCTAGGTAAGGTCGAAGCGAATCTGCCTCCCGAGGAACAGGTTCCTGGGGAGACCTATGAGCATGGCGAACGCATCAAGTGCGTGGTTACAAGCGTGCGCAAGGGTTTCAAGGGTCCGCAGGTCACGGTGTCTCGAACCCATCCCAACCTGGTGAAAGGTCTCTTCGCCCTAGAAGTGCCCGAAATTGCCGATGGTGCTGTGGAGATAACCGCAATTGCCCGCGAGGCCGGTCACCGGTCCAAGATTGCTGTGCGCTCCAATGTTGAGGGGGTAAATGCCAAGGGCTCGTGTATTGGGCCAATGGGCCAGCGCGTGCGTCAGATCATGAGTGAACTTGGCGGCGAGAAGATTGACATAGTGGATCACAGTGCCGATCCCGCGGAAATGATCGCTCACGCACTCTCGCCGGCCCGGGTGACCTCTGTCAGTATCGAAGACGCAGCCACTAGGTCGGCCAGGGTGCACGTCCCCGATTACCAACTCTCGCTGGCAATTGGGCGGGAGGGGCAGAACGCTCGGCTAGCTGCTCGTCTCACCGGCTGGCGTATTGACATTCGGCCAGATTCGCAGGTTTCGGGGGAGCCTGCCTTGGCTGGGCCCGAGCAGGGCTAGACTCAGGCGTTGCCATCCTGATGGAACCTGTTCGCACCTGCGTTGGGTGCCGGAAGAGATGTGCGCAAGCGGAACTAACTCGGTTAGTGCTGCGCGAGGGCCACGTGGTCATTGACCGGGCGGGGCGCCTCCCAGGACGGGGGGCGTACATCCACCCCATCGGTGAATGCGTGGATCTGGCGCGGAAACGCCGAGCCTTGCCGAGGGCACTACGTGCTCACGGTGAAATTGACCTCGGTGCATTGTTGGTCGAGGTTGCCACTATCGATGACGAAGGAGTCATTGGAGATGAACCCCCAATGAGCGCGCGAGCATGAAAGTGCTGCGTTCAGGCTGAGGGCTCGGTAACTCCCGAGCCAAGACAGGAGAGTTGTGTCAAAGGTTCGGGTCTATGAGCTCGCAAAGGAGCTTGGGGTCGAAAGCAAGGTTGTCCTTGCCAAGTTGCAGGAGATGGGCGAGTTCGTCCGCTCTGCGTCATCCACTATTGAGCCACCGGTTGCTCGGCGACTGATTGAGGCGATGCCTGCTGCCGCTGCGAAGCCAGCGAAGAAGGCGGCGGCAAAGAAGGCCCCTGCCAAGAAGGCGGCCGCCGCAGCGCCGGCCTCTGAAACGGTAGAGCCGAACGCTGAGACCGCGGCACCAAAGCCAGCCCCCACTCCAACACCTGCACCCGTCGTTGAGGCGCCGGCACCGCCTACCGCGCCCGCTGCACCGGCAGCAACACCTGGTGATGCCGGTCCGCGCCCGCCAAGGCCTGCCGGCCCACGACCTGGCAATAACCCGTTCTCCTCAGGCGCGGCGCGCCCAGCTGGCCCACGACCGGGAAACAATCCCTTCTCCTCGGCACCCGCCGCCCGATCTGTTCCCGGCGCTCCACGCCCAACTCCGGGCATGATGCCGCCGCGCCCGCAACGACCAGCAGGCCCCGGTGGCCCTGGTAGGGGACCGGGCGGTCCTGGTAGGGGCCCAGGTGGTCCTGGTGGCCCCGGACGCGGTTTCGGGGGTCCCGGACGCGGACCAGGGGGCCCGGGCAGAGGCCCGGGAGGTCCCGGTGGCGGGGGTTTCGGTGGCGCTCCAGGCGGAACGGGTGGTCCCGGTGGTCCCGGCGGAGGACCGATGGGCCGAGGTGGCCCTGGCCGGGGTACAGGTGGTCGTGGCAACACGGCAGGTGCCTTCGGAAAGCCCGGCGCACGACCCTCACGCGGGCGCAAGTCCAAGCGGGCAAAGCGTCAAGAGTTTGACAACATGGAAGCGCCGAGCCTTGCTGGTGTTCGGATCCCGCGCGGTAATGGCGCGGTGGTGCGATTGCCACGTGGAGCATCACTCACCGATTTCGCGGACAAGATTGACGTTCCTGCGGCCGACCTGGTGAAAGTGTTAATCCAACTTGGCGAGATGGTTACGGCAACGCAGTCGATCGATGATGACACCCTGACGCTCCTGGGTACCGAACTCGACTATGAGGTTCAGGTTGTTTCCCCCGAAGACGAAGACCGCGAGTTGCTGGAGTCGTTCGACCTCCAATTCGGTGGCGAAGATGCGGATCTCAATAACTACGAGATCCGACCCCCAGTGGTCACCGTCATGGGTCACGTCGATCACGGCAAGACCAAATTGCTTGATGCGATTCGCAAGACGAACGTCGTCAGCGGGGAAGCGGGTGGCATTACTCAGCACATCGGTGCCTACCAGGCTGTCGCGCACACCCCAGACGGTGAGCGAACTCTGACAATCATCGATACCCCAGGTCACGAGGCCTTCACGGCCATGCGTGCCCGCGGTGCCAAGGTCACGGATATCGCGATCCTCGTTGTGGCAGCCGATGATGGAGTGAAGCCGCAGACGATTGAAGCGCTGAATCATGCCCAGGCGGCAGATGTGCCGATCGTGGTTGCAGTGAACAAGGTAGATAAAGAAGGTGCTGACCCGCTCAAGGTTCGCTCCCAGCTCACCGAGTATGGCTTGGTAGCCGAGGACTTCGGCGGCGACACTATGTTTGTCAACGTCTCAGCCCTCAAAGGCGAGGGCATCGAAGATTTGCTGGAAGCGGTGCTCTTGACGGCCGATGCCACGCTAGATCTTCGCGTCAATGCCGATCAGGATGCGCAAGGTATTGCCATCGAAGCGCACCTTGACCGCGGACGTGGCCCGGTGGCGACCGTCCTAGTGCAGCGCGGCACCCTGCGCCCCGGTGATTCCATCGTTGCCGGCGATGCGTTTGGTCGTGTTCGCGCAATGTTGGGCGATAACGGTGAGCCCTTGGAGTTTGCCGGACCATCAATGCCAGTGCAGGTTCTTGGTCTCACCTCGGTTCCTGGTGCAGGTGATTCCTTCCTCGTTGTGTCAGAGGATCGAACTGCACGTCACATCGCCCAGACTCGCCAGGCGCGAGAGCGCAACGCGCTTCTGGCGAAGAGCAGGGTGAAGCGTTCCTTGGAGGATTTCCTCGAGTCGCTTGAGAAGGGTGATGTGCAGGAACTCACCCTGATTCTTAAGGGCGATGTGTCAGGCTCGGTGGAAGCTCTAGAAGATGCACTAACCAAGATTGACGTTGGTGATGAAGTATCGCTACGGGTGATCCACCGCGGCGTCGGTGCCATCACCAAGAACGACGTCACGTTGGCGAGTGCATCCAAGGCCGTCATCATCGGCTTCAACGTGCGTCCGGAAGGCAAGGTTGCCGAGTTCGCGGCAACTGAGGGTGTCGATGTTCGCTACTACAGCGTCATCTACCAGGCCATCGATGAGATTGAGGCGGCACTTAAGGGCATGCTCAAGCCCGAGTACGAAGAGGTGCAGCTCGGTATGGCTGAAGTACGCGAAGTGTTCAAGTCCTCCAAGTTCGGCACCATTGCGGGCTGTTTGGTTCAGTCTGGTGAGGTTCGTCGCAATTCGAAGGCGCGGCTTATCCGAGATGGCGCCGTCGTGGCGGACAACATCGCCATTGCATCCCTGCGGCGCTTCAAAGACGATGTCACCGAGGTTAAGGAAGGATTCGAGTGCGGCATCAATCTCGGTTCCTACCAAGACGTCAAGGTGGGGGACAACATCGAAACGTTCGAAATGCGTGAGAAGCCCCGCAAGCCATGAGTGCGAGTCAAGCTCGGCAGCGAAAACTAGCCGAACGGATCCAACACATTATCGCTGAGCAACTGGAAAGCAGGGTGAAGGATCCGCGGCTCGGTTTCGTCACCATTACCGATGTGCGAATCACCCCTGACCTGCGCGACGCATCGGTCTTCTATACGGTTTTTGGTGACGAACAAGCGCACGTGGATACCGCTGCGGCACTGGAGTCGGCAAAGGGCATGCTGCGTAGTGAGGTAGGGAAGCAAACCGGGGTGAAGTTCACTCCCACTTTGGAGTTCATCCCGGATGCCGTGCCCGAGAATGCGCGGCACGTGGATGAACTACTCGCGCAAGCTGCAGCTGCAGATGCTGAGGTGCACGAGCGTGCCTCGGGTGCGAGTTACGCAGGTGACGCAGATCCATACCGGCATCCCGCTGGCGAATGAACGGCCTGCTTGTCCTGGACAAGCCCACCGGCATGACCTCACATGATGTCGTCCGGATAGTTCGTCGGGCACTGGGCACCCGGAAGGTCGGTCACGCGGGCACGCTTGATCCGATGGCGAGTGGGGTTCTCGTGCTCGGTATCGGACGCGCCACTCGATTACTCACCTATGTAGTTGGCGTGGATAAGACGTACGAGGCAACCATGCTGCTAGGCGTACGCACTAATACAGACGATGCCGACGGCGAAGTCACGTTCACTGCCACCGCCGCTGAGTTAGCGGAAGTCAATTCGGAGGCGATCGCCGCGGTGGCCGAAACATTCGTAGGAGATATCCAGCAGAAACCATGCGCTGTTTCAGCGATCAAGGTGGAGGGCGAGAGGGCCTATGCGCTGGTTCGCAAGGGTGAGGAAGTGGATTTACCCGCGCGTCCGATAACCATTCATGAGTTGACAATTCACCACATCGAACGGGCAGCGGACGGCTACTTAGTTGACTTTCGAGTGCGGTGCAGCAGCGGTACCTATGTCCGGGCTCTCGCACGCGATATTGGCAGCCAATTGAATGTTGGCGGCCACCTGGTTGCACTGAGACGTACCCGTGTTGGCCCATTCGATGCCGGTCGAGCAGTTGTGTTGGGAACGGACACGTCTCAGAAGGATCTGACTTCCCGGTTGATCCCCTTGGATAAGGCGATCATGGAACTGATGCCTACGTGCGTAGTGACAGACGATGATGCCGTCCACATTCGACATGGTCGACCAATTGCGTGGCCTGCTCAGGTGGAGGTGTTGACAGCGCTCATGTCCACCAACGGCACAGCATTGGCCCTCGCTGAGCCTGAGCACGGTATTGCGCGATACCGCTGGGTTCTCAGCGGGGCGAATGCCTAGGCTGTGCTCGTGGATTTGCCCCCTTGCGTCCTCGCCGTTGGGGTATTTGACGGGGTGCACCGTGGCCACCAATCACTCCTGACCACAGCTTCACTAGAAGCAGAGAAGTTGAACCTTCCGCTGCACGTCATGACATTCGATCCGCACCCGGCGGCCATCTTGCGTCCAGACGCGCAGCCGCAACTCCTGACTGAGCCCCAGCGCCGGGTGGAACTACTCGAGCAGTTCGGGGCCAGCATGGTTGATGTGGTCACCTTCGATTCAGGGATTGCCGCAACCACCGCAGATGAGTTTGCTCTGGAGTACTTCGTCAATCGGCATCAGGCCCAGGTAATTGTGGTCGGAGCCAATTTCCGATTCGGGCGCGACGCCCAAGGAGATGGTGAGTTCCTGGCCGCGCTCGGCCTCCGATTGGGTTTCGATTCCATTGTGGTGCCCTTGGCTGCCGACACTGCCCTGTGGTCCTCCACTCGGGTTCGATCAGCGCTCGCTGACGGTGATGTTGCTCTCGCACGCAGCATTCTTGGTCGCCCCCATGAACTCACGGGTGTGGTTCAACACGGAGATGGGAGGGGGCGGGACCTAGGTCTGCCCACCGCGAATCTCCGGCTGGCACGTAACGTGGCCATCCCGGCGCCGGGGGTGTACGCGGGCTACCTCATCACAGAGGTCGAGGCCTCACATCCAATGCCTGCGGCGATATCCGTGGGCTCCAATCCCCAGTTCGGCGGCCACGAGCTCCGGGTCGAGGCCTATGTTCTCGATCGCAGTGACCTTGATCTCTACGACCAGACCGTCACGGTGGAGTTCACCGCGCGCTTGCGGGATCAGGAGGTCTTCGCCAGCCTGGAGCAGTATCTCGAGCAGATGCCGCGGGATGTGCTGGCAACTCGGCTGGCCCTGGCGCAGGGGGAGGATTCCTGCGCTGATACCCTTGGGCGTCATCGACGGTCGTGAAGCGGGCGCTTCGCGATTCGTGTCCAACAGGCGGCTTGCCGCCGTGCATCATGCACGCGCCCGAGAGGAAAACATGTCACTCGATACTGCCACCAAGGCCGCAATCATCGCTGAGTACGGCTCGAAGCCAGGGGATACGGGTTCACCCGAAGTCCAGGTCGCGATGCTCACCAAGCGGATTTCGGATCTGACAGAACATCTGAAGACTCATAAGCATGATCACCACAGCCGCCGGGGCCTCTTGATCCTGGTGGGTCAGCGTCGCCGACTGCTCGGCTACTTGGCCAAGGTGGATATCGAGCGCTACCGCTCACTCATTGAGCGATTGGGCATTCGCCGCTAGGCGAGAGCCACCGATCTCGTGGGGGATTCGGCGATTAACCAATCACCCCATCACAACTGAATATCGCGCGATTGCCGCTGGCGCAGCCTGCGTCGGTCTTTGGTAGTGGCTGCCGGGCCTGCCCCGTTGGCCTCGATCGAAGACCGCCGATCCAGTCATGAGTCGTGGCCGCACCTATGTGCACGCGCCTTTTTGTCATGGGCAGTTCATGCCCCCAACTGGATAGGAGGAGCCGTGACGGCTCTAACAACTGCAAGTACCGAAGCCGTAATCGATAACGGTTCATTCGGCACCCGAACAATTCGCTTTGAAACCGGCCGGCTCGCCCGGCAAGCCGCGGGCTCGGTTTGTGCATTCCTTGATGATGAAACCATGTTGCTCAGTGCTACCACCGTTGGTAAGCAGCCCAAGGATCAGTTCGACTTCTTCCCGTTGACTGTCGATGTGGAAGAGCGGATGTATTCGGTGGGTCGTATTCCTGGCTCGTTCTTTCGCAGGGAAGGGCGCCCCACCGAAGATGCCATTCTCACCTGTCGGTTGATCGATCGACCGTTGCGACCAAGCTTCGTGAGCGGATTGCGCAACGAAGTGCAGATCGTGGTGACTGTGCTCGCCTTAAGCCCGAAGGATCTTTACGACGTTCTCGCCATCAACGCCGCATCGGCATCAACACAACTTTCGGGGCTACCTTTCAGTGGTCCTATCGGTGGTGTTCGTGTTGCGCTGATCAAGGGTCAGTGGGTTGCTTTCCCCACCCATGAGCAACTTGAAGAGGCAGTCTTCGACATGGTGGTGGCCGGTCGAATCGCCGGCGACGATGTGGCGATCATGATGGTGGAAGCCGAGGCCACTGACAAGACCGTGGAACTCGTTGCGGGAGGCGCAACTGCCCCGACGGAGACCGTGGTCGCCGAGGGCCTAGAGGCAGCAAAGCCTGCGATTCGCGCCCTGTGCGAAGCGCAGGTCAAGCTTGCGGGGATGGCGGCAAAGGAGCAGGCGGAGTATCCGCTTTTTGCCGACTATCAGGCAGATGCTTACGAGGCGGTGGAGAAGATCGCTATGGCCGATGTGCGTGACGCACTCACCATCGTGAGCAAGGCAGAGCGCGAGGCTCGTCTTGATGACATCAAGACCGTTGTCATTGCGGAACTGGGTGCCAATTTCGAAGGCCGTGAGAAGGAACTTTCGGCGGCCCTCAAATCCGTCACCAAGAAGCTGGTTCGTGAGCGTGTATTGCGTGACAAGGTGCGTATCGATGGTCGTGGACTTAGCGATATTCGCGCACTCACCGCAGAAGTTGATGTGATTCCTCGCGTGCACGGTTCTGCACTGTTTGAGCGCGGTGAAACGCAGATCCTGGGTATCACCACACTGAACATGCTCAAGATGGAGCAATTGCTCGACACGCTCAACCCAGATAATCGCAAGCGCTACATGCACAACTACAACTTCCCGCCTTACTCCACGGGTGAGACCGGCCGAGTGGGTTCGCCCAAGCGGCGCGAAATCGGCCATGGAGCACTTGCTGAACGAGCACTTGTTCCCGTACTGCCCTCGCGAGAAGAGTTTCCGTACGCGATTCGCCAGGTGTCCGAAGCCCTCGGTTCCAATGGCTCGACGTCCATGGGTTCGGTCTGCGCATCGACCATGTCATTGCTCAATGCCGGCGTACCCTTGAAGGCACCGGTGGCAGGTATCGCCATGGGCCTCATCTCTGGCGACATTGATGGCAAGACGGAGTACGTGGCGCTCACGGATATCTTGGGTGCCGAAGACGCATTCGGTGACATGGACTTCAAGGTTGCCGGTACCCGTGAATTCGTTACCGCACTCCAACTGGATACCAAACTCGATGGGATCCCTGCATCGGTTCTCGCGGCCGCTCTCACTCAAGCGAGGGATGCCCGCATGACGATCCTTGATGTCATGAATGAGGCGATCGATGCGCCTGACGAAATGGCCGTAACTGCACCTCGGGTCATCTCCATCACGATTCCGGTGGACAAGATCGGCGAGGTGATCGGGCCGAAGGGCAAGATCATCAATCAAATCCAGGAAGACACTGGCGCTGACATCACTATCGAAGACGATGGCACCATCTTCATCGGTGCAACCGATGGCGAGTCAGCTGAGGCGGCACGCAGCGCGATCAACCAGATCGCCAATCCAACGATGCCTGAAGTGGGCGAGCGGTATCTCGGAACCGTGGTAAAGATTGCAACCTTCGGAGCATTTGTGTCGCTCATGCCTGGCAAGGACGGCCTCTTGCATATTTCAGAAGTCAAGAAGCTTGCCGGCAAGCCCCGCATTGAGAATGTCGAAGAGGTTCTCAAGGTGGGCGACAAGATCCAGGTCGAAATCAAGGAGATTGATTCGCGTGGGAAGCTGTCCTTGATTCCAGTGACCGAAACGCAAGAGGCCTGACGGTCCCTCGAGTAACGGATCAAATACGTGGTGGCGGCTTCGACGCGGACGCTGTTCGAGGAATCGGATGGCAGCCGTGTCCGCCGCACCGTATTGCCCGGTGGTCTTCGGGTGGTCACGGAATTCGTTCCTGGAGTGCGTTCGGCTGCCTTCGGGATTTGGGTGGGTGTGGGATCACGGGACGAGCGCGGCTCCCACATGGGCTCTGCTCACTTCCTTGAGCACCTGCTCTTCAAAGGCACTCATCAGCGTTCCGCCATGGAGATTTCGGCGGTTATTGAAGCCGTTGGTGGGGACCTCAACGCATTCACCACGAAGGAGTACACCTGCTATCACGCGCGAGTACTTGATCAGGACTTGCCCCTCGCGATAGACGTGGTGAGCGATGTGGTGCTCAATGCGCTGATTCGAGATCATGATGTCGAGTCAGAGCGAGGTGTCATCCTCGAAGAGATAGCCATGCATGATGATGATCCGAGCGACATCATCCATGATGAATTCGCCTTAGCAATGTTTGGCGATTCGCCACTCGGGCGCCCGATCCTTGGCACGAGCGAAACGATTCAATCTCTTGGCCGTGATTCGATTCTCAAGTTCTACAAAGGCAAGTATCGACCTGAGCGCATGGTTGTTGCGGCCGCGGGCAACGTAGATCATGATCAGGTTGTTCGCCAGGTGCGCAAGGCATTTTCCCAGGTGCTCGGCGGGGATGCGGAGCCAGTAAATGTCAGCAGAGCGGCATCACGCAGGGGCATGAACGCGGCCACGCGCGTGGTCAAGCGGAGTACCGAGCAGGCGCATGTAGTGCTGGGTGTCCCTGGGTACCACCGCGG
>JBJOIE010000170.1:0-22847 GCA_046047295.1 Actinomycetota bacterium
GACAAGGTGGCCTCTTATGTGGCTGGAGCCACGGGTGAGGGTGCGACCGTTGTGGTGGATGGACGCGACAACGATCTCCCTGCCGAAGGCTATTTCCTTGCCCCTTCCTTGATTGACAACCTCAAGCCAGGAATGAAGGCATACGACGATGAGATCTTCGGTCCCGTTCTCGGCATTATCCGTGTTGACACCTATGAGGAGGCCGTCGAACTCATCAACAAGCATCAATATGGAAATGGCACGGCAATCTTTACCCGCGATGGTGGCGCAGCACGTCAATTCCAATTCGACATCCAAGTTGGAATGGTGGGAATCAACGTGCCGATTCCGGTTCCCGTTGCCTACTACAGCTTTGGCGGCTGGAAGGCTTCCCTCTTCGGCGATGCCAATATGTACGGCCCGGCGGGGATCGATTTCTACACGCGGACGAAGACCATCACTTCACGCTGGCCGGATCCCAGCACTTCCTCCGTTGACCTGGGCTTCCCCCGCACCCGATAAGGAGTTGGCATGGATATTGGTGTAGTTCTGCAGTGCACTCCCCCTGCTGCGCGGGTCATTGACCTGGCAAAGCGGGCGGAAACATATGGATTCACATACGTCTGGACCTTTGATTCCCACATCCTGTGGGAGGAGCCCTATGTGATCTACAGCAAGATCCTGGATGAAACCCGCAAGGTAATTCTTGGCCCCATGGTGACCAATCCGGCAACTCGCGATATCACCGTCACGGCTTCTGTTTTCGCCACCCTGAACGAGATGTACGGCAATCGAACCGTGATTGGAATTGGTCGGGGTGATTCCGCGGTCCGCGTCACAAATGGCAAGCCGGTAACGGTTGCCGAACTTCGCCAAGCGGTGCTTGATGTTAAAGGCCTAGCCAATGGTGAGGCCATCGAATACAAGGGCAACTCAATTCGTCTTCCCTGGGCAAGCACATCACGCACCCCCGTGTGGGTGGCGGCCTACGGCCCGAAGGTCCTAGCACTCACCGGTGAAGTTGGCGATGGATTCATCCTGCAACTAGCAGATCCATCTATCGCAGAGTGGACCATCAAGGCAGTACGCGATGCTGCAGCAGCAGCGGGACGCAACCCCGACGATGTTTACATTTGCGTGGCCGCACCCGCGTACATCACAGATGGTTCACAGGGCCAACTCGAACACGCCCGGGATCAGCTTCGATGGTTTGGCGGCATGGTCGGCAATCACGTAGCCGACATAGTTGAGCGCTACGGAGCGGACGGCGCTGCCGTCCCTTCTGCTCTGACGGAATACATTAAGAATCGTCAAGGTTACGACTACAACGAGCATGGTCGCGCCGGCAATACGCATACGGATTTCGTGCCAGATGAAATCGTTGATCGGTTCTGCATCATTGGACCGCCGGAAGAGCACGTACGTCGCCTGGAAGAGCTCAAGGCCCTAGGCGTTGACCAATTCGCGCTCTATCTTCAGCACGACGACAAGGACCACACCTTGGCCGCCTATGGTGAAAAAGTCATCCCCGCTGTGGAAGAAGTTGTTCTAGCGCGCAGCTAGAACTGCGCGAAACACGATTGTGACGGGAGTGATACATCGGTGAGCCAGGCTGTTGCGGTGAACACCACACGCAAGTCACCCTCGCGCCTGCGCAGAGGGCTCATATCCCTCGCCTGGGGCCTGGCCGGTGTTGCACTCGTTGCACTCATGTGGGAACTGGTGAAGTTTGTCGGCGGAATCATCCCACTGCCGTTCAATACCTCGGATACCACGATGCCCCACATCACCTCCATGTTTGCCGCAATGGCAGAGCCCGAGGTGCGTGGTTCGGATACCAGCGTGCTTGAGGCCGTGCTGAAGGCGGCTGGCTACTCGTTACTCATAGCTACGGGTGGATTCATCGTGGGAGTGAGCATCGGTCTCCTGCTGGCCATTGTGATGCAGCGTTTTGCCTTCTTCGAGCGCGGGCTGCTGCCCTTCGTCATCGCATCGCAAACGGTGCCTTTGATTGCCCTGGCTCCCTTAATCGTTGGTATCGGAAATCGCATTTCGTTCGGTCCAATTCAATGGTCCACTACCTACTCAGTGATGTTCATCGCCTCGTATTTGGCCTTCTTTCCGTTGTCCATCGGCGCGTTACGAGGCCTTCAAGCACCAAGTGCCACATCGTTGGAGTTGATGCGTTCGTACGCCGCAACACCTGGGCAAACTACCCGCAAGCTTCGTTTTCCTGCGTCTATCCCCTACATCGTGCCGGCTCTCAAGGTGTCCGCAGCCGCAGCCGTGGTCGGAACCGTGGTGGCGGAGATTTCCACTGGTGTTCGCGGTGGCATCGGCCGCCTCATCGTGGAGTACGCACGCCAAACCACATCCCAACCAGCCAAGGTCTACGTAGCAGTTTTCGGCGCAATAGCCCTCGGTCTCGTGGCCGCAGCAATTGTCGCTGCAGTTGACGCGTACCTCACGCGCAACCTCCCAAAGGAAGGATCCGCATGAGCGTCACCTCAACCGCCGTCGAGGCCCAAGGTGTGTGGAAGATCTTCAATGAAGGTCAGGCCACAGAGGTCACCGCGCTCCAAGACGTCAATCTCGATGTCCGTCAAGGCGAGTTCATCTCCCTAATCGGACCTTCCGGATGCGGCAAGAGCACACTGCTGCGCGTTATAGCCGATCTCACCGATGCAACCCGAGGGTCCCTGCGCGTCTCAGGGGTCAGCCCGCATGAAGCACGCCAACAGCAGCTTTACGGCATCGCATTCCAGCAGGCCGCGCTGTTCGAATGGCGCACGGTGCAGCGCAATGTCGAACTACCTCTAGAACTTCAGGGTTGGGACAAGGCAAAGCGCCACGATCGCGCACAAGAACTCCTACAGATGGTGCAGTTGGCTGATTTCGCCAATCACCGGCCCTGGCAACTCTCCGGCGGCATGCAGCAGCGGGTTGCCATTGCACGCTCCCTAGCTGTTGACCCGCCGCTACTCCTGATGGACGAGCCATTCGGTGCGCTCGATGAGATGACCCGCGAGCGTATGCAGAATGAGTTGCTCCGAATCCGCAATGAGACGGGTAAAAGCATCATCTTTGTTACTCACTCCATCCCTGAAGCGGTTTACCTCTCCGACCGAGTGGTGGTGATGTCACCCCGACCTGGACGCATCACCCACATCATCGACGTTGACCTCGGCCGCGAGCGCAATGAAGACACTCGAGAGGCTCCCGGTTTCTACGATGCGGTTACGGCGGTCCGCGAGGCCCTGCGCGGTCACCATTCGGGCTCGGATGCGCGCGCCCGGATTGGCGAGGTCTAATGACTCGCAGGTTCGACTACATCTGGCCTCCGGTTCTCATCGCCATATTGGCGCTGGCTGGCTGGCAAGCACTCGTGGTGCTTAATGACATCCAGCCCTACTTGCTTCCGGCGCCGAGCCTCATTGCAGAGAACTTCTTCGGCGACCTTTCATTGATGTGGTCCACAGCTTTCTACACCGCCACCACGGCCTTCTTCGGATTGGTCCTCGGCACCGTGGTTGGCGTGGCCTTCGCCCTCCTGGCCCAGCGCTTTGGGATTGTCAACAATTTGGTAACACCACTAGCCGCGGGGCTAGCTGCTGTGCCCATCATTGCCCTGACACCGATATTGAACAACATGTTCAACATCACGAGCCGAACACCGAGGGTGCTGGTAACCATGATCATCGTGTTCTTTCCGATGTTCGTGAACGTCACCCGTGGACTCATCCAAGTTCAGCCCGTCCAACTTGAACTCATGCGATCGATGAATGCGAATCAGCGCACCGTTCTACGCGTTCTCCGCATTCCGAACACCATCCCATTCTTTTTCACTGGCCTGAAGGTGGCTGCCCCCCTTGCAGTCATCGCTGCCCTTGTCGCCGAGTATTTCGGTGGCCCCCAAGAAGGACTTGGCAGTCGAATTGCATCTTCGGCTGCCAATACTGCCTACGGACGTGCGTGGGCATACGTTGTGGCATCCATCATCACCGGCCTGGTCTTCTACCTCGTGGTAGTTGCCCTGGAGAGGTGGACCACGCCTGGACGCGCGCAAATGCGCGCGGCTAAATAACAAGGAGGAAATATGCGCGTAGTCGCACGCAGTAACTGGGTTCGCGTGGCGAGCCTTGCCGCTGTTGGTGCCCTCGCACTGTCCGCCTGCGGTGGAGGTGACTCCGCCGAAACGGCAGCGGAGTCCGCTACCGAGGAAGCAGTAGCCGAGGAGACCGCAGCCGAAGAAGCAGCAGCAGGCGGGGAGTGCACCGAGGTGACGCCCGCGAGCCTGCAGTTGCAGTGGTTCGTGCAGTCCCAGTTCGCTGGCTACTACGCAGCCAAGGATCTGGGCTTTTATGACGAGGCCTGCCTCGATGTCAGCATCCTCGAAGGCGGCGTGGACATTGTTCCGCAGACCGTCTTGGCCCAAGGCGGCGCAGATTTCGCCATCTCCTGGGTTCCCAAGGCTCTGGCTTCGCGTGAACAGGGTGCAGGAATTGTGAACGTGGCGCAGGTCTTCCAGCGCTCGGGCACCCTCCAGGTGTCCTGGAAGGATTCCAACATCACCAAGCCCGAAGATTTCACGGGCAAGAAAATCGGCAACTGGGGCTTTGGCAACGAGTATGAAGTATTCGCAGCCATCACTAAGGCAGGACTTGACCCGGCAACCGATGTAGAGCTCGTTCAGCAGCAGTTCGACATGCTCGCCCTGCTCAACCGCGAGATCGACGCTGCCGAGGCGATGACCTACAACGAGTACGCGCAGGTGCTCGAGGCAGTCAACCCCGAGACCGGTGAGCTCTACACGCCCGATGATTTCAACGTGGTGGACTACAACGAGGTGGGTGTGGCCATGCTTCAGGATGCCATTTGGGCATCTGAAGAGCGCCTCTCCGATCCCGCCTACCAGGATCTAACCCAGCGGTTCGTTACTGCGTCACTCAAGGGCTGGATCTACTGCCGCGACAACCCGCAGGAGTGCGCGGACATCATCACCGCCAATGGCTCACAGCTTGGTGCTAGCCATCAACTGTGGATGATGAACGAGGTCAACAAGCTCATCTGGCCATCACCTGCCGGTGTGGGTGTGACCGATCCGGCTCTCTGGGGCCAGACCGTTGAGGTGGCATTGAACACCGCCAACCTCGAGGGCGCAACCATCATCACAGCTGAGCCAGCCGAGGGTGCCTACACCAATCAGTTCGCTGAGGCCGCAAATGCAGCACTCACCGCTGATGGCTTGGACACCACCGGCGACGGTTTCGCTCCGATCAGCGTGACCCTCAATGAGGGTGGCAACTAAGCGCTGAGGCGCATGAGTACAAGCGCGAAAGTGAGGCCCGGGCATTCGCCCGGGCCTCACTTTTTTCGGTTGCGATGGGAGAGTTAGTGACCCGAGGCGATGGGCACCTGGCCTAAGAAGCGCCCAGCACTCGCCGCAAATGCGCGGGCAACCTGCATTGACCTATCACGATGACGTGGATGCCATCCTGCGCGGCCATGGAATCACTCCGCGCTATCTCTTTCGAACCGTTGTCAACGGAGCGGTGCAAGCGATGGTTCGTAGCGGCATCGGCCCAGCCATCATGCCTCAACTGGCAATCGACATGAAGGATCCTGACATCCTCACGGTGGGATTCACTCCTGAGATCGCTCCACGCACTATCTCCCTCGCCATTCGCAGTGGTGACGCTGCGGTACCCGCAGCCCGCGCATTCGTGAAGGCCACAATCTCGACAGCGCGCGAGGTTCTGCTACCACTTATCTCTCAGTAGCACGTCCTGGAGCTTCCGAGTCAGGAGTCAAGGTTTGCCATCACATGCTTGATGCGCGTGTAGTCCTCAAAGCCATACATGGAGAGATCCTTGCCATAACCAGAATGCTTGAAACCACCGTGAGGCATCTCAGCCACCAAAGGAATGTGCGTGTTGATCCAAACAGTTCCGAAATCAAGGCCCTTGGCCATGCGCATCGCCCGACCGAAATCCTTCGTCCACACTGACGATGCAAGCCCGTAATTCACTCCATTTGCCCAACGAAGCGCCTCTGCTTCATCGCTGAACTTCTGAATCGTGATGACTGGCCCGAAGATTTCATTCTGGATCATCTCGTCATCCTGCTTCAGATCAGCAACAACGGTGGGAGCAATGAAATATCCACGATCACCTTGACGCATACCGCCGGCCGCTATGTTCGCGTGCTTCGGAGCACGTTCAAGGAAACCGAGCACCCGCTCAAGCTGATTCGCGTTATTAACAGGTGGCACCATCGCCTCACCACCAGGACCCTCCTCAAAGGTGGTCGCGGTGCCTTTAGCTTGCTCCGCCATGGCGGCAACGAAATCGTCGTAGATACCTGGAGCAACCAGCATGCGGGTTGCCGCCGTGCAGTCTTGACCGGCATTGAAGTAGCCAGCAACAGCCAACCATTCTGCCGCTGCCTCAAGATCAGCATCATCAAAAACCACTACAGGAGCTTTACCACCAAGTTCGAGGTGTACACGCTTAACATCTTTGGCTGCACTCTCGGCAACCTGCATGCCAGCTCGAACGGAGCCAGTGATTGCGACCATCGCCGGTACCGGATTCTCCACCACCAAACGGCCAGTATCGCGATCGCCACACACTACGTTCAAAACACCCGGCGGTAGGGCGTCTGCCTCCGCGATGATCTCAGCCATCCGAACGGTGGTTGCCGGCGTGGTATCACTCGGTTTGAGAACTACAGTGTTGCCAGCTGCGATTGCTGGCGCGTACTTCCACACTGCCATCATCATCGGGTAATTCCAGGGAGCCACCTGACCGATTACCCCCACTGGTTCGCGCCGGATTATCGAGGTAAAGCCCTTCATGTACTCGCCCGCTGCGCGTCCCTCGAGAACGCGCGCGGCACCTGCAAAAAAGCGAATCTGATCAAGCATCGGTGGAATTTCTTCAGAAGCGGTGACGGCGAGCGGTTTACCGGTGTTCTCGCTCTCTAGGGCAACGAGTTCTTCAGCATGGGCCTCGAGTGCATCGGCGATCTTGAGCATGGCCGATTGCCGTTCGGCCGGGGTCGAATCTCGCCAACCCTCGAAGGCTTTTTCGGCCGCCGCATAGGCCCGATTGATATCCTCGGCTCCAGAAAGGCTGGCTTGGCCGAACACCTCGCCGGTGGTGGGGTTGAAAAGGTCCGTGGTTCGACCATCGGCCGCTTCCACGCTTTGACCGTTGATGAAGTTCTTGATGGTGCGGGCCACCGCTCCTCCTTGGGTTGGGATGTTCCCAGGCTATCGAATTCTGCGCTATTCGTCCGTAGGGACGAAAAACGATACGAAATTCGCAACAGATGGGCTACAAAGCAACGAATTCCTTGCATAGGGAACCGAATGTCGGCAGCATAGGTGGATGCCTCGCACCCCCGCATTCGCGCTTGATGACGTCTCGAAGGCAATCATCGAGCAGCTGCAACAGGACGGCCGGCGCCCCTATGCCACCGTGGGCAAGGCCGTGGGTCTTTCCGAGGCGGCAGTGCGCCAGCGGGTCCAGCGATTGCAGGAGATCGGGGTGATGCAGATCGTTGCCGTAACCGATCCTCTCCAGGTGGGTTTTGCCAGGTCAGCCATGGTGGGAATTCGTATCGATGGCGATGTAGAGAAGGTTGCGGACATGATTGCCGCCCTGCCCAGCGTCAACTATCTCGTTATCTGTGCGGGTGGTTTTGATGTGATGGCCGAGATCGTTGCGGAAAACGATGAGCAGTTACTTGCCGTAATCAATCGCGAGATTCGGTCAATTCCTGGCGTTCGATCGACAGAAACCTTCGTTTATCTGAAATTGCGCAAGCAGACCTACACCTGGGGAACTCGATGAGCACTAGCCCGCAATACGTCACTGAGTCTGGATATGACTCGCTCGCAGAATCGGCACGCGAACATCTATGGATGCACTTCACACGGCACTCCGTGTACTACGCGGACCACCACGTTCCAGTGATTGTCAAGGGCGAAGGCCCATATATCTGGGACGATCAGGGGCGCAAATACTTCGATGGCCTATCCGGGCTTTTCGTGGTCCAAGCCGGACATGGTCGCAAGGAAATCGCTCAGGCGGGTGCCAAGCAGGCAGAAGAACTCGCATTCTTTCCCGTCTGGTCCTACGCCCACCCCCGAGCGATTGAACTCGCCGAACGCCTCGCCCACTACGCGCCCGGTGATCTCAATCGCGTGTTCTTCACCACCGGTGGTGGTGAAGCGGTGGAATCGGCCTGGAAACTTGCAAAGCAGTACTTCAAACTCACGGGCAAACCCACCAAGCACAAGGTGATCAGCCGATCAATTGCATATCACGGAACTCCTCAGGGAGCTCTCAGTATCACGGGCATACCTCCAGCAAAGATTCCATTCGAGCCACTTGTCCCTGGAGGCGTAAAGGTTCCGAACACCAACTTTTACCGCGCACCAGAAGAATTTCGTGGCGACGAGAAAGCATTCGGTTTGTGGGCTGCTAATCGGATTGCCGAGGCCATCGAATTTGAGGGCCCCGACAGTGTTGCCGCCGTATTTGTTGAACCCGTGCAAAACTCCGGAGGTTGCTTTCCACCACCCCCTGGTTACCTCGAACGAGTGCGTGAGATTTGCGATGAATACAACGTGCTCTTGGTAGCAGACGAGACAATCACGGGCTTCGGGCGGATCGGCGACATGTTTGCAATGAAGCGGTTCGGAGTCACTCCAGACATCCTCACCTGCGCCAAAGGCATGACTTCGGGATATGCGCCGATGGGAGCGATGATTGCGAGCGAGCGGCTATTTGAGCCATTCAAACACGGCACTACATCTTTCCTTCATGGCTATACCTGGGGTGGACACCCCGTCGGTGCTGCCGTTGCGATGACCAACCTTGACATCTTTGAACGCGAAGGCATAAACGCCAACGTGCGCGAAAATGAAGGTGCATTTCTAGCCACTCTGAACAGATTGCGAGAGCTGCCTATCGTGGGCGATGTGCGCGGTGCCGGTTACTTCTACGGAATCGAACTTGTTAAGGACAGGAACACTCGCGAAACCTTCAACGAGGATGAAGCCGAAAGACTCCTGCGCGGATATCTTTCCAAGGCGCTTTTTGACAACGGCTTGTATTGCCGGGCCGATGATCGCGGTGATCCGGTGATCCAACTCGCCCCACCATTGATCTGTGGCCAAAAGGAATTCGATGAGATTGAAGGAATTCTTCGCCACGCCCTCTCCGGTGCCATGGATGTCCTGTGACAAGTGACATGGCGAACATCGTTGATGCCGACTTCCTGCGGGTACGAAGACTTCCCGAAAAGCAGGTAGATGACAGGGCGGTTGCCTACTCAATCCTCGATGCCGGCCTGATTGCCCACGTGGGTGTGCCTGACGGCGATGTACCGATCGTTGTCCCCGTGGGATATGCACGTTTTGGTGACAGCCTCGTCGTACATGGTTCAAGTGGTTCGAGGCTGTTTCGGTTACTTGCCGGTGGCGCGCCGGCATGCATCACGGTGACACTCTTGGATGGGCTGGTTGCGGCACGAAGCATGTTCGAATCGAGCATGCACTATCGCAGCGTCATGGTGTTCGGAACCGGCGAACGCCTTGAGGGTGCGGACGAACTCTCCGCACTCCAAGCGTTCAGTGATCACGTCATGCCTGGTCGATGGGGAAAGGCTCGAATCCCCACAAAGAAGGAACTTGCCGCTACCAGCACTATCCGTTTCCCACTTACGCACTACAGCGTCAAGGTGAGCGCCTCCATGCCCGATGATGATCCTGAAGACTTGGTAAATCCGGAATTGATGCAACTCTGGGCCGGAGTGCTTCCGATCACCACGGTGCCGGGTACTCCCATTCGTGATGCACACACTCCCGATCACACCCCGGTCCCGGAATACCTATCCACCTGGGTTTCGTCCACCGGACGGTGAGATGTCTGCCCAGTCCGCACCTACTCCATCCCTATGGTGGGACACGCTGCCCGAGGGCCTTCGCCAGCCACTTGGAGCCCAACTCACCGCTGATCACCAGGTGGACGTATGCCTAGTCGGCGCCGGCTATTCGGGACTGTGGACCGCCTACCACCTCACAAATAGCGCACCAAATCTTCGGATAGGAATCGTCGATGCGCACTTTGCAGGCTACGGAGCAAGTGGGCGAAATGGAGGCTGGGCCTCAGCACTGTTCCCCATAAGCACCCATTCCATGGCTGGCGCTTATGGACATGATCGGGCCCGCGCAATGAAGAGGGCAATGATTGATTCAGTGAGCGACCTAGGCATGACGATCTCGGCTCACGGTTGGGATGCGCAGTTTGCGCATGGTGGAACTATCGTTTCCGCGCGCACGAAATTACAGCTACAACAAGCAGAAGCCGATGTAGCGAATGAATTGGCCGAAGGATTCAACGATCTCACTCTGCTCACTAGTGAGCAGGCACGCGCTGTCATGAATGCCACCGACACCCTAGGTGGCACCTACACACCGAACTGTGCAGCGCTCAATCCCGCTCGTCTGGTTCGAGAATTGGCCACAACCGTGGCTGAACGCGGGGTGCAGTTCTTTGAATACTCGCCGGTGCGGCACATCGAACCCGGGGCAGTCCGTTGCTCACGCGGCACAATTCGAGCCCAGCAGATCATCCGAGCAACGGAGGGATACACACCCAGCCTCAAAGGCCAATCACGGGTGCTTGCGCCCATCTACTCACTCATGTTGGCAACGGAGCCACTACCCACTTCAGTGTGGGAGGAGATTGGCTTAAGTCGTCGTGAAACCTTCGCTGATGGCCGTCACCTGATCATCTACGGGCAGCGAACCTTTGATGATCGCATCGCGTTTGGTGGCCGTGGCGCGCCGTACCACTTCCGATCGCGAGTTGACCCGCGGTTCGATCAGAACCCTCGGGTACACGCTGCTCTGTGGTCAGCCCTCGTTGATCTCTTTCCAGTTGTTCGTGACTATCAAGTGGAATACACATGGGGTGGCGTCTTAGGAGTGGCCCGGGACTGGTGGGCTTCCTGCGGACTCGATGATCACACTGGGTTGGGCTGGCTCGGCGGCTATGTGGGTGATGGGGTCACGTCTAGTTTTCTGGCGGGTGCCACCGTGGCAGATCTGCTCCTGCACCAAGACACCGACAGAACCCACTTGCCCTGGGTGAACCACGAATCACCGCGCTGGGAGCCAGAGCCATTTCGTTGGATCGGTGCAAGTGCCGCCTTGGCCGTGATGACCAAAGCAGACGGATGGGAGCAACGCACCGGACGCCCCTCGCGTATGGCTCGTGCAGTCAGCAGGCTGACAGGCCACTAGGGCCAGATTGTATACAATTTGTGAACTTTTGGATACGATCTGCCTATGTCACGCGAACGACAGTCACCTTGGCAGCTCTATGCACTTGACTCCCTGCTCTCCTCCGAGGAGCGCGAGATCCAAGCAGTGGTACAGCAGTACGTAAACACAGAGATCAAACCAAACGTTGCCGAATGGTTCGAGACAGGACACGTGCCGGCCCGTGAACTCATGGCCGGATTTGGCGAACTTGGACTCCTTGGCATGCACCTCGAGGGGTACGGCTGTGCCGGAACCTCTGCGGTTGCCTACGGTCTAGCCGCTCTGGAACTCGAAGCTGGCGACTCTGGCCTGCGCTCCATGGTGAGTGTGCAGGGTTCCTTGGCGATGTACGCGATCCACCGATTCGGATCTGAGGACCAAAAAAATCAGTGGCTTCCCTCCATGGCGCGCGGCGAAGTGATCGGCTGCTTCGGCCTCACAGAGCCCGATTTCGGTTCCAACCCGGCAGGAATGCGCACCGCTGCTCGACGCGACGGGGACGATTGGCTCCTGAACGGCACAAAGATGTGGATCACCAACGGTTCCGTGGCTGATGTGGCAGTCATCTGGGCGCATACAGACGACGGCATCCAGGGATTCCTGGTTCCCACAAATACGCCTGGATTCCAGGCCAACGCGATCGCCCACAAGATGTCGCTGCGAGCTTCGGTCACTTCTGAACTCGTCATGGATGGAGTGCGGGTTCCTGATTCCGCGCGCTTGCCCGAGGTGGTCGGTCTGCGAGGTCCCTTGAGTTGTCTCAACGAGGCAAGGTTCGGCATCGCATTCGGAACCCTGGGTGCTGCACGTGACTGCCTAGAAACCGCGATCGACTATTCACTGAGCCGCGTGCAATTCGATTCCCCCATCGCGGCCTACCAGCTCACCCAACGCAAACTCTCTGACATGACTGTCCAGTGGGGAAATGGCATGCTTCTGGCCCTTCACTTAGGCAGGCTTAAAGATGCGCACGCAGTGCGTCCAGAACAGATTTCGCTTGGGAAATACAACAACGCCAAGGCTGCGCTAGACATCGCACGTGAATCGCGCAGCATTCTGGGTGGTAATGGCATAACTCTGGAATATCCCATCATTCGACACATGAACAATCTGGAGTCTGTATTCACCTATGAGGGAACGCATGAAATGCACTCTCTCGTTATCGGCGAAGCGCTCACCGGGATCGCGGCCTTTCGCTCATGACACCCCCGCTTCAGGGAATCACCATCGTGGACTTATCTCGAGTCCTCGCTGGTCCCTACGCCACCATGCTGCTCGCCGATTTGGGCGCCACCGTTATAAAGGTGGAGCGCCCCGTTCAGGGTGATGACACCAGAAGCTGGGGGCCGCCTTTCGATGCACAGGGCACCAGCACCTACTTCCAGGCCGTCAACCGAAACAAGGCATCCGTAACCCTTGACCTCAAGGAATCCGCGGATCAGCAGGTGGCCCGAGGCTTGATCGCAAGTGCTGACATACTCATTGAAAATTTTCGCCCGGGTCAGCTACGTGACTATGGATTGGGATATGAAGACCTTGCAGCGGAGCACCCTAAACTGATCTACTGCTCAATCTCAGGCTTCGGTTCAGGACTGGGCGCAGACCTCGCTGGCTACGACCTCCTGGTTCAGGCAACGAGCGGCCTGATGAGTGTTACCGGAACGGAGGAGCCCACCAAGGTGGGCGTGGCGCTGATTGACGTTATCACTGGACTTCATGCAACGGTGGGCATCTTGGCAGCACTCCATGAACGTGAACATTCAGGCATGGGGCAACATGTCGAGGTAAACCTGCTCAGTTCGGCGCTCAGCGCGCTGGTGAATCAAGCTTCGGCCTACCTGGGCGCGGGAGCGAATCCCACTTTCCTCGGAAATGCACACCCGTCCATAACTCCTTATGAGACCTACCGTGCCGCAGATATGCCAATCGTCATTGCCTTAGGTAATGACACCCAGTTCGCCACCTTCGCGAAGGTGCTCGAGCAACCTCAATGGGCAATCGATGCACGATTCGTCACGAATGCTGATCGCGTTGCCCATAGAGCAGAGCTCGCGCAGGAGATCAACGATGTGCTTTCCACAGAAGTAGCGGAGTACTGGTTTTCGCTGCTGACGGCGGCCGGCTTACCAGCAGGTCCGATCAACTCGGTCCCTCAGGCTTTCGCCTTTGCTGAATCACTGGGTTTGAACCCGAGGATTTCTATATCCAGCGACACGGATCGCAGGGCGCCTGATCAGGTAGCCAACCCCATCCACCTATCGCGCACTCCGGTGACGTACAGGAGAAATCCGCCACGCCTGGGCGCGGACAATGACCGTCTGAAGAATTTGCCGGCGGAAGAGAAGTGAGACGATGAAGCCCACAGCTCAGGCCGATGTCCTCCTTTCACTACGCCACGACATTGTTACTGGCACCCTCGCACCCGGTGCTCAAATAGTCCAAGAAACGCTCGCTGAACATTACGGCGTAAGCCGTGTTCCGGTTCGGGAAGCGCTGAAAATTCTCGAGGGTGAGGGCCTAGTCAACTATTACCCACACCGCGGCTACTTCGTAGCAATGCTCAGCACCGATGATCTCCTTGAGGTCTACCGACTAAGGGAAATCCTGGAAACCGAAGCCATTGAACACGCCGTAACTGCTCTTACCGACGCGGATTGTGATGCGCTGGCCGATCTCCTCGCTGATGTGGACTCCGCTCTCCGCGGAGAGGATCTCAGCGCAATCACCGCAGCTAACCGGCGATTCCACTTTGCTCTTTTCGAATCAAGTGGCATGCCCCGACTCGTCCGCTTACTGCGTCAGTTGTGGGACGCAACTGATGTCTATCGATCTGTCTATTTCGCCGCTTCACCCAATCGCGATCGAGTCCACGATGAACACATAGAGATTCTTCAAGCCCTGCGCCAGCGCGATACTGCGGCCGTTGTTCGCTGGCACAATATCCATCGGCAGAACACGATAACCGCGGTTACCGCAATGATTCAGGCACGCGCACTCAAAGGTGCGGCTAGTTGACCACAGGCGCCATCAATCTCTCGGCCGCGGGTATCCCGGACTGTGGTAGCCACACCTCCCTCACGCAAAATCCTGACGAATTCCCGTTCTGCCTTCGGGCTACTCGCTGTCCACTTTGATCCCGGCGTGGGATTGAGCGGAATCAAATTCACGTGCACTAGATGACCCGCGAGCAGGCTTGCCAATAGCCGCGCGCGTTCAGGCTGGTCGTTCACGTCCTTGATGAGTGCATACTCGATGCTCACTCGGCGCTTTGTCACGCCTGCGTAGTGCCAGGCGGCTTCCAGGACCTCGGAAACCTTCCAGCGGGTATTTATCGGAACGAGTGAATCGCGGAGCTCATCATCGGGCGCGTGAAGTGATACCGCGAGCGTGACCGGCAAGCCCTCGTTGGCCAAGTCCAAAATGCGTGGAACCAAGCCCACGGTGGACACGGTGATGTTACGTGCGCTCATTCCCAGGCCTTCGGGAACTGGATCAATGAGCCTATGCAAGGCACCAATCACTGCCGCGTAGTTTGCGAGGGGCTCCCCCATCCCCATGAAGACGACATTGCTCACCCTGCCGGGGCCACCGGCCACCTCACCACGGGCAAGCATGCGCCCACCCTCAATGACCTGTTCCACTATCTCGGCGGTGCTGAGGTTGCGCGTGAGTCCCGCTTGGCCAGTGGCGCAGAAGGGACAATTCATTCCACAACCCGCCTGCGATGAGATGCACATCGTGACGCGATCTGGATAACGCATGAGAACGCTCTCAACCAGGGACGCATCGTGCAGGCGCCACAGCGTCTTGACGGTGGTATCAGAATCGCAGGTGAGCGCTTGTACAGATGTCAGCAGATGGGGCAAGAGGGACTCGGAGATGGTTGTCCGCACATTTTCGGGAATGTCCGTCCACGAGTCTGGTGAATCACTCAGTCGCCCGAGCCACTGACGCGAAACCTGGTCAGCGCGATATGCCGGTATTCCTAGATCGGAAACCGCGGCCTTTCGTTCGGCCAGCGTGAGATCAAGCAGGTGACGTGGTGGCTTCTTGCGTGACGGCGGCTCGAAGACCAAACCGGTCATGTGCCACTACCAAGGAACCACGTAAATATCGCCCAGGACGCAAAGGCGTTGGGTATCAAAGAATCGAGACGGTCCATGGCTCCACCATGACCCGGAACGAGATTGCCCATGTCCTTGACCCCCAGATCGCGTTTCATCGCGCTTTCGGCGAAATCCCCTACCGTCGCCGTCATCGTCATGATGAGACCCGCGATGAATCCCTCCCACCATGGGGCATCAAGTAAGAACACGAAGCTCACCGCACCGATAACTGCTTGGGCAATCACCGAGCCGGCCAAGCCTTCCCAGGACTTCTTCGGGCTGATGTTCGGGGCGATTGGGTGCTTGCCGAATAGGACACCGGCGGCATACCCACCTACATCGTTACCCACCGTGAGCAAAAGGAATACGACCACACGTTGTGGGCCATTGTCTGCGGCCAGGGTCAGCATCAAGAATCCCGCCATGAGCGGCAGGTAGGCAATGACAAAAACCGTGGCCGTGACATCGCGAACGTAATTTTCCGTTCCTCGATGGAGACGCCACATGATGGCCAGGAGTGTGGCCGCTCCTGCGATGACAAGGAGCGGTACCGGTCCCCAGACATATGACACGGCCGGTAATGCGATGGCCGCGAAATAGACGGGAACACGAGCTACCGATGTACCAGCCTGCCCAAAGACGGTAATAAATTCACGAACGGCAAGAACGATGGCGATAATGACGACGATCGCGAACAGCCACTTGAGGGTGAAGAGGCTGAGCAACACGATTGCTGCCAGCACGAGGCTCGACGCGATGGCCGCGGGCAAATTCCGACCCGCTTTCGAGCCTGTGGGTTGGGCAGACAACTCAGACCTCGAGCAGTTCAGCTTCTTTGTGCTTCAAAATCTCGTCAATGTGCTCGACACTCTTATGGGTAATTTCATCCAATTGCTTCTCAGCGCGTCGGACATCATCTTCACCGGCATCGCCATCTTTCTGCAGTTTATCCAGGGCTTCTTTCGCATGCCTGCGAATGTTGCGCATGGAGACGCGCGAGTCTTCTGCCTTAGTCCGGGCGAGCTTGATGTACTCCTTACGGCGTTCTTCCGTGAGTTGTGGGAGCACCACCCGGATCACTGCCCCGTCCGTAGAGGGATTGATTCCCAGGTCGCTTTCGCGGAGTGCCTTTTCAATGGCGCTAGAGGCGCCCTTGTCATATGGCGTGATCAGAATCATTCTTGCTTCGGGAGTTTGAAACGAGGCAAGTTGATTGATTGGGGTGAGCGTGCCGTAGTAGTCCACGTTGATCTTGCTGAACATGGCGGGATTTGCACGTCCAGTTCTAATGGTGGCGAAGTCCTCGCGCGCCACCTCAGTGGCTTTCGTCATTTTGTCGCCGGCCTCTAACAGGATCATTTCGATCTGCTCACTCATTGACTGTCCTCTCCTGGGCCGGATATTTCGGTTGACACTAGGGTGCCGATGCGTTCCCCACGTACCGCACGGGCAATGTTGCCTTCTTGGAGCAAATTGAAGACCACGATGGGTAGGTCATTGTCCTGACAGAGGCTGATCGCCGTGGCGTCAGCCACTCTAAGATTTCGAGTGAGGACTTCAGCTGGGGTAAGGGTTTCGAAGCGCTGCGCCTTTGGATTGGTACGCGGGTCGCTGTCATAAACCCCGTCAACGCCCTTGGCCATGAGCACAACTTCTGCACCGATTTCAAGCGCACGCTGTGCGGCCGTAGTGTCGGTTGAGAAATACGGCTGGCCCAGGCCAGCACCGAAAATTACGACTCGCCCTTTATCGAGGTGGCGCATGGCCCGGCGGGGGACGTATGGCTCAGCAACTTGGCCCATGGCAATGGCCGTTTGCACTCGCGTTTCGATGCCCTCCTTCTCACAAAAGTCCTGGAGTGCAAGACAATTCATCACCGTGCCGAGCATGCCCATGTAGTCCGCCCGAGCTCGCTCCATCCCTCGCTCGGACAGTTGGGCACCGCGGAAGTAGTTCCCGCCACCGATAACCACGGCAACTTGTGTGCCTGAACGCACCACCCCGGCAACCTGGTGCGCGATCGATGCAACAACATCGGGATCCACGCCAAGTCCGCCACCACCAGCAAAGGCCTCGCCACTGAGCTTCAGGAGAACTCTCGACCAACCACCTTCAGGGGCAGTCTCCCAGGTATCCAGGGTTCCCTCGAGGGAAGGTTGAACGGACTCTGGACGTCCTTGTGCACCCACATCAACCTCCCGTCGCGCTCATCAATCTTAGTGCGGCAATACCTCGGTTAGCCCTGGCCAGGTTCGAAGCGCGCGAACGCACGAACAGCGGTACCGGCGTCTGCGAGTACTTGCGCAACGGACTTCTTGTTGTCCACCACACTTGGCTGTTCCAATAGGACGGTGTCCTTGAAATATGCGTTGACGCGCCCTTCCACTATCTTGGGAAGCGCAGCCTCAGGCTTGCCTTCTTCTTTCGCGGTTGCTTCAGCGATGCGGCGCTCGTTCTCCACTGTTTCCGCAGGAACGTCGTCGATGGATAAGTAGATAGGGCGCATTGCTGCAACCTGCATGGCAATTCCTCGTGCAGCTTCCTCATTCCCGTCGAAGGCCACGAGAACGCCCACCTGAGCGGGGAGATCGGAAGCTCGTTTGTGCAGGTAAACCGTGGTGGGGCCTTCCAAGACTGCAACGCGACCCAGTTCAATCTTCTCGCCAATAACGCCCGCACGCTCAGCAAGGGTGGCTTCTACCGTGCTCCCTGATCCGAGTGACGCTGCGAGCAGCGCTTCACGGTCAGACACTGCCGCCACCGCTGCTGCCTCGGCAATTTCAGCGGCAAGGGCCTGGAAATCCTCATTCTTCGCGACGAAGTCGGTTTCACAGAGAAGTTCGATCATCACGTTATCCCGGGCAACTACGAGACCATTCGATGCGGTGCGCTCGGCGCCTCGCTTGGCGGCCTTGGCCGCTCCTGAAATACGCAGGGCCTCTACGGCCTGGTCAAAATCACCACCCGATTCCTCGAGTGCCTTCTTGCACTCCATCATGCCGGCCGATGTGATCTCGCGCAGGCGCTTGACGTCTGCAGCGCTGATCGAAGACATTCTTACTCCTTATGTTGGTTGAAGACATTCTTTGTGCAGCGGTGCCTGCGTTGCACGGAGAACGCAGGCACCATCACGTCGGTTCTAGTTATCGGTGCTTTCTGACTCCACGACCACCTCGGCCGAGGCAGCTGCGGCATCACCCGCGAGGAGTTCACGCTCCCACTCGGCAAGTGGTTCATCATCAGTGGCGCCAGCAGCTGCTGCACCGGAGCGAGCCATGAGTCCGTCGGCGACAGCGTCTGCGATGACACGCGTAAGCAGGGCTACTGAACGAATTGCATCGTCGTTTCCCGGAATCGGGAAGTCAACTTCGTCGGGATCGCAGTTAGTATCAAGAACGGCGATTACGGGAATACCCAGTTTGCGCGCTTCACCCACAGCAATGTGCTCTTTCTTGGTGTCTACCACCCAGATAGCACTTGGGATCTTGGCCATGTCTCGGATGCCGCCCAAGGTGCGCTCGAGCTTCTCTTTCTCGCGGCGCATCATCAGCAACTCTTTCTTCGTCATGCCGGAGCCGGACACATCATCAAAATTGATGGCCTCGAGCTCCTTGAGACGCTGCAGACGCTTATGCACCGTATTGAAGTTGGTCAGCATGCCACCCAACCAGCGCTGGTTGACGTAGGGCATTCCTACTCGTGAAGCCTGCTCGGCTATGGGCTCCTGGCTCTGCTTCTTCGTGCCGACGAACATGACAGTTCCCCCGTGAGCCACGGTTTCCTTCACGAACTCGTATGCACGGTCGATGTAACTGAGTGATTGCTGCAGGTCAATGATGTAAATGCCGTTACGTTCGGTGAAGATGAATCGCTTCATCTTGGGGTTCCAACGACGGGTTTGATGCCCGAAGTGGACTCCACTTTCGAGCAATTGGCGCATGGTTACGACAGCCATGACGAACTCCTATGGGCTTACGCCCGCTTACTCCCGGCGGACCGGGAACCGGTTGACAGCCAATCCGGCGGATTGACTCCTGGTGGTCATCGGAGCGCCCACCCACCGAGGTGGGACCGCGGACGCTTCCATCCGGCTGACCGGCTGGTGACCACGCGAATTTTTGCCCCGAAGGGCTCGGCCAGTCTACGCGAGGCATTGATGTAGCCACGGCCGGGGTTATCCACAACCCGACCGAACCACGCGCGGGTGATTCCGCCCACGTGCACCGCCGCCGGCCGGCAGCACCCTGGCCCCATGAGTCCGATATTCGCCCGTGCTAGCTCGTCCCTCATGGTTGTCCTCTGCGCCATAGGTTCTTGGAAACCTGCTGCCGCAGCAGACTGGTGGCACCGCCCTATGTCCGGGGAAATCATCCAAGAATTCCGCCCTCCCGAGCGCGCCTTTGGCCCGGGGCACCGGGGGGTCGATCTTGCTGCGAGCCCCGGCGAATCTGTCTTCGCAATGCACTCCGGAACAGTGCTTTTTGCCGGTCGAATAGCCGGGATTCCTATCATCAGTCTGTCCACTGACACGGGTGAACTGAGATCGACGTACCAACCGGTGGAGTCGATGGTCAAGGCTGGCGACCAGATTGAGCAGGGTGAGGTCCTTGGCCGGCTAGCAAATCTTCGGATTGATCATTGCCCGCGGGAATGCCTGCACGTGGGGGTACGCACAGATAGCCAGTACTTCAACCCGCAAATTTTCTGGGGCGGCTCACTGGTGCTCAAGCCTCGATGAGGGCCCATCCAGTCTCTGAGCCCTCAACCTGCTGGGCAGCCTGTAGTTCAACTAGGGCCTTGATCACGTGATCCCGCGAATACCCACTTACCCGAATCAAACGGGCCAGGTCCGTTACTCCGTGACGTGGGAAAGCATCCGCTACCTCGCGCGCACACCGACTTAATTGCGGCACACCGCTAGGGAGGTCGCTCTCCGTATCCGGTGACTCACCCAAGGGCAGCACCATGCTGATCACGTCAGCCGCGCTCGTTACGAGTTCTGCTTTTCTTGCCACGATGAGGTTGTGTACCCCCAGTGAAGCCTGGGACGTAACTGGACCTGGGACTGCCATGACGATGCGGTGGAGCCTGGCAGCGTGGTCTGCCGTGGTGAGCGAACCTGAACGCGGGGCGGCCTCAACCACAACGGTCCCCACGGAAAGTGCCGCGATGAGCCTGTTGCGAGTGAGAAATCGCTCGCGGCGGACCCGCTCCCCCGGAGGTGCTTCAGTCACCACGCATCCCGAGGAAGAAATAGCCGCAAAGAGACCCCGATGTGCCGCCGGATACGGAGTGTCAACGCCCCCCGCACTCACTGCGACGCTAACTCCACCAGCCGCGAGCGCACCCGAATGAGCGGCTGCATCGATGCCGAATGCGCCGCCAGAGAGAACGGTGAATCCAGACTCAGACAGATCAGCCGCCCAACTTCGAGCCACCATCGATCCGTAGTGGGTCGAAGCTCGCGCCCCCACGATGGCTACTGTTCTTCGAAAGTTTCCCAGCACCGACGGTTGGCCGTCTATCCACAATGCAAATGGTTGTTGCGCATCGAGTGCGGACAAGGAATCAGGCCATTGCTCCATGTCTCGGGTGAGAATCTGCCATTGCTCGACACCCGCGTCTTGCCGTTCGCACAGAACGCGCCAGCGTGCCGCGATGGGACCTGGATCGCGTTTCGTCACCCTTCCACAGAGCAGGTCTTGCACGGTTGCTTCAGGCCCGTACGACTTCACCCAATTACCAATGACCGTATCCGCAGGATTAGCCAGATGCGCTAAGGCGATGTAGGCGCGGTGAGCATTGGCAGTCCAATAGTCCACGTCCGCACTCATGCCGCAAAACCCTCAGCTGGAGCAACGAGCGCGATTGCCCGCTGCGCATCAACCTTGCTCGGAGCCTCGCCCCCGCGTAGATCGGTGATAGTCCAGGCCACACGCATTGCCCGATGCTGGGCGCGCATCCCCGGCAGACCTGCCGAACGTATTACTGCGCGAGCAGCGGGTGGCAGTGCCAGTGAGCCTTCGAGGGCCGCCGGTGAGATGTGAGCATTGCACGCAATTCCGAGACTCAACATTCTCTGTGCGGCAGCTTCACGTGCGGCCGTGACCCGGTGTCTCACAAGTTGGGAGTCCTCCCGAACATGATCGGGTTGAAGATCAGAAATGATGGCATCCATCTGCACCGTGATGTCTATGCGCGAGCGCAGCGGACCAGAGATTCTGGCCCGATACTGCCTGGCCACTTGTTGCGGACAGTTACAGGCTCCGTCAATAGCGTTAGCCGCGCCGCATTTGCACGGATTCGATGCGAAGACAACCTGCGCACGCGCCGGCAACTTTCCAGACCACTGCGCCCGATGCAGATGCACGACCCCAGATTCCATCGATTGCCGCATCGCCTCCAATGCATCACGATGAAACTCTGGCGCCTCATCCAAGAAGAGCACTCCGTGATGGGCCAAGGTGGCAGCACCTGGATGAACCTGCGCTCCGCGGACAGATCCGATGATGGCCGAAGCACTGCTGGAGTGGTGGGGTGCCTGCCAAGGGGGCCTCGACACCAGTGCATCAGGAATTGCGCCCGCAACCGAATGAAGGACCGTCACCTCACGTGATTGAGATTCGGTGAGATCCGGAAGAATGCTGGGCAGTCTCTCGGCAAGCATGGTCTTGCCTACTCCCGGAACTCCCGTTAACCAAATGTGATGACCGCCCGCGGCTGCAACTTCTAGCGCGTACTTAGCTGGTTCCTGACCCACAACATCGGCAAGATTAAGTTCCTGATCAATGTGCGTGGAGTCCGTGCCTGGCCCATGAAACTCAACGAGCGAAAGATCACCAACAGACGCAGCACATGCAGCTCTCAAGTGGCCCACGGGCAGAACCGTGACTCCTCGAACCAATGAGCATTCCCTGGCATTCCCCGCTGGAACCACCACGGTGCTGGCGCCGGCATCCACCAAGGACAGCAGCATGGCCAAGGCTCCCCGGACACGGTAGACGGAGCCATCGAGGCCAAGTTCCCCAATGAATGCCAGATTCTCTACCGTGGGCCTTATTCGGTCCTGACCGATGATCACCGCCATGGCCATGGGCAGATCTAGCCCCGAGCCGTGCTTGGGAACCTCTGCAGGCGAGAGCGAAAAGGTGACTCGCGCATCGGGCCACGCGAAACCCGAGTTGCGCACCGCCGTACGCACCCGCCATCGAGCTTCATTGACCGATGCACCGGGGAGGCCCACAATGCCAATTGCTGGTAGCCCGCTCGAAATATCAACCTCAACCGAGATCGCAGCCGCGGCGACACCATGCAGCACGGCGCCTCTCGTGTACGCCAGGCTCACTCTTCGACTCCACGTAGGTGAGTGAGTTGAGGCGGTTCATCAAACGGCTGCACGATCCCCACAACATCGAAACGCACCG
>JBJOIE010000171.1:0-14993 GCA_046047295.1 Actinomycetota bacterium
AGAGACATACCCACGTTTTCGAACATCTGAAATGCCAGCCACGCAACGATGCCCGTGGCCACCAAGCGCCCGTACATGTCATCGGCCTTCCAGGCGATCCATGCCGCGCGCCACAGCACAATGCCCAGAAGCGCTAGGAGGACCGCGCCACCGATAAAGCCAAGCTCTTCCCCCACCACGGTGAAGATGAAATCGCTCTCGTTCACCGGAACAAACTTGCCCTGGGTTTGCGGGCCAGCAAAGAGCCCATACCCCGATAGGCCTCCACCTCCGATCGCGATGCGGGCCTGATTTGCGTTGTAGGCGGCCGAACCCACGTCTGCCTCAGGATTGATAAATGACGTGAGGCGTTGCACCTGGTATTCCTTGAGCAGACCAACCTGCACCGCAATGAGCACACCCAAAATCGCACCACCGATCAAGCCGATCACCCAGCGCGTGGAAGCACCAGAAACTGCGATGATCGAGAGCGCAATTGCTCCCATGATGAGCACGGTTCCCGTGTCATTTTGTACAAGGATGATCGCGATCGGACCTCCAGCAACCGCAAGGGCCCACAACACATCGCGGGGCTGGGGTTCCTTTTCAATGTCGGTGCGCTCAGAGAGCAGTGCGGCCATCATCAAAATGACCGCGATCTTGGCGAACTCTGAGGGCTGAAGCGTGAACCCACCTGGAAGATCGATCCACGCCCTCGCACCCGCGATCGTGGTACCGAGACCGGGAACAAAAGGAAGAAGTAGCAGAAAAACCGCTACTCCATATAAGACCGGCGTGTACGCCCGCAGCCAGCGATATTGCACGCGTGACGCAGCAAACCCCAACACCGCAGCGATCACCACGTTGATGAGGTGCCGCTTCAGGTAGGACTGCGGATCATTTTCACTTGCCAGGTCAGCCCTACTCGCTGACCAGACGAGCACGGATCCCAATGCAGTGGCTGAGAACACCGCAATGAGAAGGACCCAATCAAGATCACGCCAGTAACTAGGGCCGCCTTCGCGCCCCAGAATGGCTGCCCGAGCCTGACCGCCCTCAATGATGCTCGGGCGCCTCACTGCTTGGCCTCCGGCCGGACATCAGCTACACCCGCATCGGCATTACGCGGGATTTGGGGTGTGCCATCCGCGTTCACGCGCGGAAGCTGAGATTGTGGTTCCCCTCCGTGCAGTGCACTCTTGCGTGGGTTCACCACACCGTTACGCACTCCGAAGAGTTCCTCCATGATGTTGCGCACACTCGGCCCACTCGTTTTGCCGCCCGTACCACCTTGGGTGACCATCATGATGACCGCATATTTTGGTTTATTCGCAGGTGCATACGCAGCGAACCAGGAGGTCGAGACCTTGCTGCCCGTTACCTGAGCAGAACCGGTCTTTGAGGCAACGGGAATTTCATCGAGCGGGAATCCGGCAAATGCTGTTTTGCCTGAGCCGTCATTGGTCACACCTGGCAACGCTTCGCGAAGAAACGCGAGTGTGCTGCGTGGGGCTTTGACCTTGGACTTCACCACCGGTTCGAATTCCTCAACAAGGGAACCATCGCCTGCCACGACTCCTTTGACTAGGCGAGGCTCATAGACGGTACCTCCGTTTGCAATGGCCGCGTACACCATGGCCATCTGTAAGGGCGTGACAGCAGTATCGCCCTGGCCAATCGATGCATTCAGCGCATCACCCTCACGCCATCGGAAACCATCCGCACAGTTCTCCTTATCGAGTGCAGTGAAGTAGTCAGCCAGTTTCGGATCTGTCTTGCGCGTTTGTGGGTATCCCTCGACGGCGTTCTTGCACCAGGTGTCTTTCTTTGCTTCCCAGTTTTTTGCTTTGAATTCTCGGCTGGCTACTCGGCCGGCAGATTCCACGGGTAGGTCAATCCCCGTGGGCGTACCCAGACCGAACATGCGGGCCGTTTCTGCGATGGGATCTGGTGAATTCCTGTTGGCGTCGTCACCGCCTGCCTTCTCCCACATGCGATCCGCGATCGAGTAGAAGACCGTATTGCAGGAAACTTCTATCGCCCTTCTTAGTGAGATTCGCCCGTAGCCGGCAGATTCGTAGTTCCTGAAAGTCTGCGTGCCCAGTTTCAATTTATTAGGGCAGTTGTAATCGCCGTAAAGAGTGAAGCCCTCTCTGCCAGCAGCAACGGTGCTGATCACTTTGTACGTTGAACCGGGCGCGAAGATGCCCTGCGTTGCATTCGAGGCCAGTGAGTCACTATCCATCAGTTCTTGGAATTGCTTCTCCGTTACGCCACCCACCCAAATTTCTGGGTCGTAGGTGGGATAGCTCGCCATGGCGAGGATGTGACCATTGCGCACATCCACCACAACGGCGGCGCCTGAATCACCCGGATACCCCTGTTCCTGCGCACGCTGCACCGCGGCGACGAGCTGTTTCTCAACAACAGATTGAAGCTTCGCATCGATTGTCGACACCAGGTAGCTGCCGGGAACCGCCGGCTGCTGGTCGAGGGTTCCGGTAACCCGACCAGCCGTATCCACCGCCAGGGTGGTGATGGCAGGTTTTCCGCGCAATTGTTCGTCGTAGTAGGCCTCAAGCCCAGAACGCCCCACCGTATCGGTTCTGCGGAGGCGATCCCACTCCTGCGAATCGCCCTGTTCTTCGATCTGTTGTTCGGTCACCGGACCGAGATAGCCGAGGATGTGCGCTGCATTGACGTTGAAGGGTGCGGGGTACTCGCGGATTGCTTCAAGCCGAGCCGTTGCCCCCGCGAAATCAGACCTGCGCTCCATGATGGACAGCGCAACCTGCGGATCAACGTCGGAAGCCACCGGAATCGGTTGATAGGGCGAACCATTCCAGCAGACCGGTGGCGGCTTAGCGCCCTCGGCGCCACAGGTCTTGAGCCGATCGGAAATCTGTTCCTCAGGAACGTCGAGGATTCGCGCGAGGCGAGTGATCATGGCTGCGCCGTCATCGTCTTGCCGGCTTAGTTCGTTTCGGTCAATGGTCACCACAATTGAGGTGCGATTCGACACGAGGGGGCGACCCACCTGGTCAAGAATGAGGCCCCGAACCGCCGGTTCGACTACCTCGCGCACCGTGTTATTCACAGCAGCTACTCGGTACTCCTCGCCGGTCATTATTTGCAGGTAATACAGCCGGGCGAAGAGGGTGACCACCAGCGAAACCACCAGGACCGAGAGCACGGCTAGGCGCAGGTTTGAGCGTTCACCCACCAGCAACCTCCCGCATCATCGGACCTCGTGACCACAATTCTCGGCCATCAACTTGATCGTCTTGGTCACGCGAATCGTGGTGACGCCCTCCCTAGACAACCACCTCAGACTCCGACGATGAAACCGGGGCCGTCGTTCCCTGGGTGAAATAACCTATTTGTACAGATTTAGGTGATTCGCGGCGGCAGAGTCATTTCCGGCGGCGGTGCCGGAAGGAGTTTGCCCGTCAGCCAGGCCACCGAAGGTAGAACCAGGGGCGCCAGGATGAGCCCGTAGAGGGCGGAGGTCACCACCACCGCCGGCACCTCACTCCAGATCACCCGCGAACTGCCCAATACGGAGTCGATGATCGCGGTGGCCAGCGCCGCACCCGAGGTGCTCAGGGCCACCATGCCCATAGACACCAGCACGGTGCGATCACGTGGATCCACCACGAAGCCGGCGAGGAAACCGACGATGAGATACACGATCGAATTCACGCCCAGGGGGGTATCCGAGGGTGGGGAAATATCTACGAATGCGCCGGCGAGGAATCCCGCAGCCGCACCGGGCATGGGGCCCATGGCCAAGGCGATAGCTACCACCACAACCACAACCAGATCAGGGGTGGCACCGGGAATGCCGAGTCGCGAAAGCAGAGTGACCTGAATGATCACGGCGGCAAACGTCAGCGTGGCGATGATCAGTGTTTGGCGCCACCACATGATTACGGCTCCGCCGGTGCCGGGGTAGCCGGCTGCTCTATTTCGATCACTGGTTCGTCTGGCTCCGCCGGCGTCTGGGTAGTGGAATCATCCGCCGGCGCTTCTGGGGACGGACTCGTACTCGGAACTGCGACCGGCGCACTCTGAGCTACATCGCCCCGATCAGCGATCACCGCATCACGCGGGTCGACCCGCGGCGGTTGCACAACCACGGCAACCACGCTCAATCGGGAAACATCCGCGTAGGGACGAACTGTTGCAATTCTGGTGAGTTGGCCTGCCGTGCCACTGACGTCGATAACTTCACCAATAGGCAGCCCCGCTGCATACGGCCGTCCGCCCTTGGATCCGAAGGTCACCAAACCATCACCTACGCGCACTTCGGAAAGTGGATCCAGCATTTGGAAATCAAGGGAGTCCTGTCGCCCCGTCCCAGAGACGATGCCAATCTCCTCCGTGGTGGCTACCCGCCCACCAACCGCAGAAGACGCGTCCACCAACAGGACCACCGTGGAGGTGGTGGCAAAGACTTTCAAAACCCGGCCAACAAGCCCATCACCGTTGATGACGGTCATCTCCGGCTCGATACCGTCATTACGGCCAACGTCAATCGTGACCGTCCACGAGAAATCCTGGGCCGGCCCGACAGCGATCACCTGCGCCGGCACCACTTGGTAGTTGCCCACGGCCGAGATACGCATAATGCCGTGAAATGCGTCGAGGCGAGCGCGGTCGGCTTCGGCAATACGAAGTTCGGATCGCAGGGTCTCATTCTCCGCACGCAGTTCAGTTATCTGCTGGGCTTGGCCGGTGAGGGTGGACCACCAATTCGATGCTGACGTGATGGGCGAAAACACGGTGGATGCGCCTGATTCGACTCCACCCGTGATGGATGCGATGGCTGCACGAGCACTGGAAAGTGGCCCCTCGCCGCCACGCAAATCCAGGATGATGAACGTGAGAGAAGCAACCACGAGTACGGAGATGGCAATCCGCACGCGCCGGGTGAACATGGCAGCAGTGTGCCCCATCCGGGCACTAAGTAGGAAAAACGGCCGACGACTCGCTAACGGCGAGGCTCAGATACGAGCACCTGTTGCAATGCGTCAAATTCCTCAACGCACTTACCCGAACCGAGTGCAACGCAATCCAGCGGATCCTCGGCGATCACGATGGGCATTCCCGTCTCATGACGTAGACGCTCATCAAGGCCCCGCAGCAGTGCACCGCCGCCGGTGAGCACAATGCCCCGATCCATGATGTCTCCGGAGAGTTCCGGTGGGGTGCGATCCAGGGCAGCCTTGACGGCATCCACGATCGCAGCAACCGGCTCATCCATCGCTCGTCGAATTTCTTCGGCACTGACCACCACGGTCCGCGGCAGTCCCGTGATGAGATCGCGGCCACGAATCTCGGCGTGGGGTTCATTGGGCATCGGGAAAGCCGAGCCGATAGCCATCTTGATTTCTTCTGCAGTGCGTTCGCCAAGAAGCAGTGAATACTCCTTCTTGATGTATTGGATGATGGCGTTGTCCAGTTCATCGCCACCCACGCGAACAGACAAACTCACCACGATGCCGCCCAGGGAAATCACGGCAACCTCGGATGTTCCGCCGCCGATGTCTACCACCATGTTTCCTGTTGGTTCGTGCACCGGAAGGTTTGCCCCGATCGCAGCCGCCATTGGCTCTTCAATGATGAAGACTTTGCGAGCACCGGCTGCGTAGCCAGCATCTTTCACTGCTCGTTGCTCCACCCCGGTGATGCCAGAAGGAACGCAAATGATCAAACGTGGCTTTGCCAGGTGACGCCGGCGATGGACCTTTTGAATGAAATATCGAAGCATGCGCTCGGTGGTATCGAAGTCTGCGATCACGCCGTCTTTCAGTGGTCGGATCGCAACGATGTTGCCAGGGGTGCGGCCGATCATTCGCTTCGCTTCAGCACCAACCGCCAGGATTCCGCCGGTGGTGCTGTTGATGGCCACCACAGACGGTTCATTGAGCACGATCCCTCGGCCCCGCACATAGACAAGCGTGTTCGCTGTGCCCAGGTCCACGGCCATGTCTCGCCCTACGAAAGAGGAAGAGGCAGACGCCATGAAGCCGGTATCGCGGGAAGCCATAGTGATTTCAGTGTAGGGCTAGGCGCCGGGGGCTTCGATCATCGCCGCCCGTCGCACCTCTAACTCCCTCAACACCCGGTCAAGGCGCTCAAGCTCCTCCTCGGTGAGGGTGTAGCCGTATGCGGCAGCCACCACCGGCCCGAGATCTGCCCGGTAATCGTGTCCCAGGCTTTGAAAATCCCCGGGTTTGATCTTGGTGGCGTAGATGACATCAACGAGCACCTGGCTCCACGTAAGCCCTGGGTGCCACTCCATGGTGCGAGGCACGTTGCGGCCCCGCTCACCATCGTGCGGTAGCCAATCTGGCCGATTGAGCACTAACTCTGAGCGAAAACGAACAACAGGATCCCCGTCATGCTCGAGGAACCATGTCCGCGGACGGGGTTGTGGACGTGGTGAAGGTAGATCGCGGGGTGAATCCAGAATGATGCTTTCACCAGCACATAACGCGTGCATCACATCACTCGCGGTTCCACCGGGTGTTCCCACCCACAACGCAGCATCCACTCCGAAGACATCAAGGTCGAGTGGGCCTGCCGCCACTGCCTGCTGCTGAACCCGCGCACCGAGACTCTCACCGTAGAGAAGCACCCGCGGTTTGACATCGCGCTGTACGAGCTCATTCGCGATGGCTTGCAGAAGTAATGCCTGGGTGCGCGCGGCAATGTCCACTCGGTTCAACGAGAGAAAGCTTGGAAGTAAGCCGTATGCCACAGCAACGCTGGCGCAATCACCACGGGTCACGATTTCCAAAATGTCTGCTGGAGTGGGATTGGCGTACCCACTCCCCGCTGGTGCCTGAACTAGTAATACGGATCGATTGAATGCATTCGTCCGCCGAAGTTCGGACATGGCGAGTGCAACTCGCTCTTCGATCGAATCTGCACTATCCAGACCAACGAACACTCGGATGGGTTCATGCTCCAAGCCCTCCCCCATGACTTCAGCAACGGCGGCATCGGTGACAGAGGTGTGCACATAGCGCGCACCTTCGCGGCCGAGATCCTGCACGCGTACCGAAGATTGGACCGAGCCACTCATCCCAGACAACTCTGGTGGCCCAGCAAATGCCGGCTCCAATTGGCGCGAACTCGCCAGCAGGGAATCAATGAATTTCCGGTGCGCAATACGGCCGGCAACCGTGGCTACCCCCACCACACCAAGCCCAACCGCTACCTGCTTGGTCGATGGCAGTGGCGGCTTGCGGTCCGCCAGTGCCCGAGTGATCCACCACACCTTCAGCCCGGTGATCGCACCTACCGTTACGCCCGCTCCCACTGGATACGCACGTCGCACGGGATCCGGCCAACTCACCAGCGTGGGCGTGCGGGCGAGAAGCCCAACGCCTAGCCCGGCAGCGGCACCGACGACGGTGCCGACGCGCCAGGGGCGCAGTGCGCGGCTGAGCATCAGAGATTGGGGAAGAACAGGGCAATCTCGCGGGCAGCGGATTCAGGCGAATCCGAACCGTGGGTCACGTTGTTCTGCGTTTCCGTTGCCAGATCACCGCGGATGGTGCCAGGTGCTGCGTTGACGGGATTCGTGGCACCCATCATGGCCCGCCACTGCACGATGGCATCTGGACCTTCAATAACTGCTGCCACGAGCGGTCCGCCGGTGATGAAGTCCACGAGCGACGCGAAAAATGGCTTATCCGCGTGTTCCCCGTAGTGGGTTTCAGCGATCTCACGGGCCAGGGTGCGCTGTTCCAGGGCAACGATTCGAAAGCCTTTGCGCTCGATTCGGCCAAGCACCTCACCCACGAGGCCGCGTGCTACGCCGTCTGGCTTGATTAAGACCAAGGTCCGCTCTGACACGTGCGTACTCCTTTACTCCGTATGCGACAACCGCGCCGGCGAGCCTATGGGGTCACCCTTGCGAGTTACGCACCCGTTCCCTGCTGGCGCAAGCGATCGATTTTGCGCCCTTGCCACACGGCGACCGCCCACAAAATTGCGAAGAGGCCTCCGATGAGCCACATCGTGGGTACCCAAAAACCCAATCCCACCACTACAACCTGCAGCAGCGAGCCAAGTGCCAGTCCCCACGGCTTGGTGATCCCACCTACGGCCCCGATCAACCCGACAGCAATCACCGCACCAATGCCAAATGCGGCACCCATCGAATCAACTGCCCCATTGATGGCGAGCAACGGCATGGCCAAAAAGACAACGATCGCTTCGAAACCCAAAACCGAGGATCCAAGAACGCGCATGATCGGCTCCCGTTATTTCTTTCCGAGTAAACGCACTACATCACCTGCGAGCACTACCGAGCCGCATACGAGAACTCCACCGGAACGCTCCTCGGCCAACGCGATAGAAGCAGTAAGGGCTTCGCCGACCTCCTCCTCAACAAGGATGGGTATGACGCCACTCACGGATTCGGCCATCTCTGCGAGTGTGCTCGCCGGGAGCGCCCGTGGGGATTGTGGGGCGGTTACCACAACGGCGGATAAATGCGGCATAACTAGTTCAAGGAAGCCGAGGGCGTCCTTACCTTCGAGCATGCCCACAACGCCGATCAGTGAATCGAAGGTGAAGGACTCCTCAATGGCGTGCACGAGCGCGGCCGCCCCGTGCGGATTGTGGGCGGAATCCACTAAGACTGTGGGGCCGTGACGCACAATCTCCAAGCGCCCCGGCACCTCGACGGATCCAAAGCCTTCGCGCACCACGTCGATATCTAGGCCGCCCACCAGTGATTCAGTGGCGGCAAGTGCGGTGGCAGCGTTATGTGCTTGATGTTTCCCGAAGAGGGGCAAGAAGATTTCGGAGTAGTCAGAATCGATTCCTCGAAGGCTCATTAGCTGACCGCCCACGGCAAGTGCCTGCGCAATCACTCCGAATTCCACCCCTTCGCGTGCGGGTGTAATGCCAAGGGATTCACACCGCGCCAGTAGCACGGCTGCTGCCTCTGGTTTCTGCTCAGCGATGACCACGCGGGCACCATCGTGGATGATGCCGGCCTTCTCGGCTGCGATGGCAGCAAGCGTCTCACCGAGATAGTGCATGTGATCAAGCCCTATCGGAGTGATCACCGCAACCTGGGAATCCACCACGTTGGTGGCATCCCATCCACCACCCATCCCCACTTCGATGACGGCAACGTCCACCGGCGCGTCAGCAAAGATGGCAAATGCCAACACGGTCATGACCTCGAAGAAGGACATCCGTGGCCCGTCATCGGCCACAGATTGGGCATCTACCACTTCTATATAAGGGCGCGCCTCCTCCCAGGCCGCCACGATGCGCTCCTCGCTCACCGCCTGGCCATCCAGGCAGATGCGCTCGGTGACATCGACCAGATGAGGGGAGGTGAACAGCCCGGTGCGCAATCCATTGGCTCGAAGCAGTGACTCAATCATCCGCGAGGTTGAGGACTTCCCATTGGTGCCCGCAACGTGAATGACCGGGTACGCGCGCTGGGGATCGCCCATCAGTTCCACCACTGATGCCATCCGGCTCAGGTTGGGTTCGAGCACCGATTCGGGCCAACGGGATTCAAGGTGCGCCCAGAGGTCTGCCACCGACTCCACGCCGCGAGTCTAGGTGAGGTTGCCGCTCCCTAGGATTGCCTGCCATGACCGCGGCCGTGCCTGAGAAGCCATCCCTCGACGGAATCGAATCAAAGTGGTCGCAACAGTGGAATGAGTGGGGCACCTATCGATTTGATCGCAGCAAGACGCGATCTGAGGTGTATTCCATCGACACGCCTCCCCCCACCGTGAGTGGTTCGCTGCACGTGGGGCACGTTTTCTCCTATACCCACACCGATTGCATGGCGCGCTATAAGCGGATGCGTGGATTTGAAGTGTTCTATCCGATGGGATGGGATGACAACGGTCTGCCTACCGAACGCCGGGTACAGAACTATTTCGGCGTGCGTTGTGATCCGTCACTGCCCTACGTATCCGATTTCACTCCCCCAGCAGAGCCAGACGCGAAGCATCAACTGCCTATCAGCCGGCGCAACTTCGTAGAACTCTGTGAGCGCCTCACGGTTGAGGACGAGAAAGCGTTTGAAGATCTGTGGCGGCGCATGGGTCTCTCGGTGGATTGGTCGCAGACCTACCAAACGATCGATCGCAATGCCCAGCGCACCAGTCAACTCGCCTTCCTACGCAACCTTGCGCGCGGTGAGGCGTACCAGTCCGAGGCGCCAACGCTGTGGGATGTCACTTTCCGCACCGCGGTTGCACAGGCCGAACTTGAAGATCGTGAAAGACCTGGCGCTTACCACCGCATCGGCTTCCCGCGCAGCGAAAATCCGAGTGACCTGGTGTTCATTGAGACCACCCGCCCCGAGCTGCTTGCCGCCTGCGTTGCCCTCGTGGCTCACCCCGACGATGAGCGCTACCAACCACTCTTCGGAAGCACCGTGCGCACACCGGCATTCGGGGTGGAGGTACCCGTTGTGGCACACGCCCTCGCGGATCCAGAAAAGGGCTCCGGCATTGCGATGATCTGTACCTTCGGCGATCTCACAGACGTGACCTGGTGGCGCGAACTGCAATTACCCACCCGGCCGATCGTGGGATGGGATGGTCGCATCCTCCCCGATACTCCTGAGTGGATCACAGATTCCCAGGGGCGTGAGCACTATGCGCACATTGCTGGCGCCACCACGCACACCGCCAAGGAACGGATGGTGGAGATCCTTACCTCCGCCGGCGATCTTGTCGGTGAGCCCAAACCCATCACGCACCCGGTCAAGTTCTTTGAGAAGGGTGATAAACCACTTGAAATCGTGACCACCCGCCAGTGGTACATCACCAATGGCGGCCGTGATCCCCAACTGCGCGCGGCGTTGCTGGAGCGCGGCAAGGAACTCAAGTGGCACCCCGAACACATGCGCGTCCGCTACGAGAATTGGGTGGAGGGTCTCAACGGCGATTGGTTGGTATCACGTCAGCGCTTCTTCGGCGTACCGATTCCACTGTGGTACCCGCTCGACGCTAGCGGCTCACCCATCTATGACGAGCCGATCATTCCAGCCGAGGAATCCCTACCGGTCGATCCCTCCAGTGATACACCCCCTGGCTTCACCGAAGCGCAACGTGGTGCACCCAACGGCTTCATGGGTGATCCCGACGTCATGGATACCTGGGCCACAAGTTCGCTCAGTCCGCAAATTGCCGGTGGCTGGGAGCGTGATCCCGATCTCTGGGAGCGCGTTTTCCCGATGGACGTACGCCCGCAGGCCCACGAGATCATTCGCACCTGGCTGTTCTCCTCTGTGGTGCGTGCCCATCTCGAAGATGACTGCCTGCCGTGGTCGGACGCTGCAATTTCGGGCTGGATCCTTGACCCAGATCGTAAGAAGATGAGCAAGTCCAAGGGAAACGTGGTCACCCCCATGGCCATGCTCGATGAGTACAGCTCGGATGCGGTGCGTTACTGGGCGGCGTCTGGGCGTCCGGGCACGGATACAGCATTCGATGTTGGCCAGATGAAGATCGGCCGCCGCTTGGCCATCAAGATTCTCAACGCCAGCAAGTTCGCTCTCATGCAAGAGGCTCAGGAAAATGATGGGGCGATTACTGAACCCCTGGACAGGGCACTTCTTGCTCGCTTGGCACACACCGTGCGTACAGCAACAGAGGCCTTCGAGGATTACAACTACGCCAGGGCACTCGAAGTTGCTGAAACCTTCTTCTGGAACTTCACCGACGATTACGTGGAGCTGGTCAAGGAACGCGCCTACGGCGCACAGGGTGAGGCGGCGGCAGCCTCTGCAAAGGCAACACTCGCCACTGCACTGAGCACCCTGCTGCGTCTCTTCGCGCCATTCCTGCCTTTCACCACCGAAGAGGTGTGGTCCTGGTGGCAAGAAGGATCCATTCACCGAGCCACCTGGCCGGAGTCGGCTCACCTAGAAGCACTCGCCCAGGGGGCAGATGCCACATTGATCGATGATGTTGCGGAAGTACTCACTCAGGTGCGCAAGGTGAAATCAGATGCCAAGGCATCCATGCGCGCCGAGATTTCATCAGCCACGGTCGCGGCGCCGGATGCCCAAGGTAAGCGCATTGCACTAGCCGGGGCTGACATCAAGGCAGCGGGTCGCATCAATGAACTCAACATGAGTTCGGGTGATCAGTTGCAGGTGACCGCGATCCTCGCGCCAGCCACGGAGTAGGCGCTAAGCGCTTTTCTCTCGGCGCTCCCTGCGGATTGATCCCTTGGGCACGATCGTGGGATTCACTTGATCGCGAACGACCTCAGCGGTGATCACGACCTTGGCCACGTCATCGCGCCCTGGAATGTCATACATCACGTGCAGAAGGACCTCTTCAAGAATCGCACGAAGCCCACGTGCGCCGGTGCCACGCGCTAGGGCCTGATCGGCAATCTCGGCGAGGGCGTCCTCCTCGAACTCCAATTCCACGCCATCAAGTTCAAATAGCCGCTGATACTGCTTGACCAGCGCATTCTTCGGCTCGGACAGCACGGCCACCAAAGCCTCACGGTCCAGTTTTGCCACGGAGGTAAATACCGGCAGGCGTCCGATGAACTCCGGAATCATCCCGAACTTGAGGAGATCCTCCGGACGAACGTGGGAGAAAATGTCATCGGCATCATGCTTGGCTTCCTCGCGCTCACCATCCACCAGATCGAAGGTGAAACCGAGATTCTTCTTTCCCAATCGCTGTTCCACGATGTGCTCGAGGCCGGCGAAAGCACCGCCTACGATGAACAGCACGTTCGTGGTATCGATCTGGATGAACTCCTGATGTGGGTGCTTGCGCCCACCCTGCGGGGGCACCGAAGCGGTGGTGCCTTCCAGAATCTTGAGCAGTGCCTGCTGCACACCCTCACCGCTGACATCGCGAGTAATCGATGGGTTCTCACTCTTGCGGGCAACCTTGTCGATCTCGTCTATATAAATGATGCCGGTTTCCGCACGCTTGACGTCGTAGTCAGCAGCCTGGATGAGCTTGAGCAGGATGTTCTCCACGTCCTCACCCACGTACCCCGCCTCGGTGAGCGCGGTGGCATCCGCGATGGCGAAGGGCACATTGAGCATGCGTGCCAGCGTTTGGGCTAACAGGGTCTTGCCAGAACCCGTGGGCCCCAGGAGCAGGATGTTGGACTTGGCGAGTTCGATCTGATCGTCGCCGCGGCGCTCCGTATCGCCGGCCTGCACGCGCTTGTAGTGGTTATAGACGGCAACCGAAAGAGCCTTCTTGGCAATGTCTTGCCCGATGACGTATTGATCGAGGAATTCGTAGATTTCACGCGGCTTAGGCAACTCTCCGAGGGTGGCACCAGTGGCCTCAACAAGTTCTTCCTCGATGATCTCGTTGCACAGATCGATGCATTCGTCACAGATGTAGACGCCAGGGCCCGCAATGAGCTTCTTGACCTGTTTCTGGCTCTTTCCGCAGAACGAGCACTTGAGCAGATCCCCGCTCTCACCGATCCGTGCCACCGGAATCCTTCCCTCACGCGCCTATGGCCGGGGTGGCCACAACACACAACGTCATGACCGTACATGGGAAATGCCGGGATTGCCCCTCAAGACGCGAATGAGTCTCTCGACCCCAGGTTGAGAGTCCGGCTAGGCCTTGCGTGAGGAGATCACCGCATCGATGATCCCGTATTCCTTGGCCATGTCCGCGGTGAGGATCTTGTCGCGCTCGATATCGAGTTCGATCTGCTCCACCGAGCGGCCGGTGTGCTTGGCGAAGATGCCTTCCATTTCCTTGCGCATGCGGATGATCTCGTTCGCCTGGATCTCGATGTCCGAACCCTGGCCACCACCCTCGGTATAGGGCTGATGGATCAGCACCCGGGCGTGCGGCAGCGCGAAGCGCTTGCCCGGGGATCCGGCGGCGAGGATCACCGCAGCAGCCGAAGCGGCCTGACCCAGGCACACCGTCTGCACCTGCGGCTTGACGAACTGCATGGTGTCATAGATCGCGGTCATCGCGGTGTACGAGCCGCCCGGTGAGTTGATGTAGATCTGGATGTCCCGATCCGGATCCATGGATTCCAACGTGAGCAGTTGTGCCATCACATCGTCAGCCGAAGCATCGTCAATTTGGACGCCCAGGAAGATGATGCGCTCTTCGAAGAGCTTGGTGTACGGGTTATGAACGCGCTCACCATTAGCGCTTCGCTCACGGAACTCCGGGACGATGTAACGACCAGATGGAGTCTGCATCACTTGCCTGCCTTATCCGCCGAGGGAGCATCCGCGGCTGTGCTGTAGACGTGATCAATCAAGCCATAGTCCTTGGCTTCACCTGCGGTGAACCAGCGATCGCGATCGGAATCCTTTTCGATGGTATCCAGGGTCTGGCCCGAGTGCATGGCAATGAGCTCGGCCATGCGCTTCTTGATGAAAAGCATTTGTTCGGCTTGAATCTTGATATCGCTTGCCGTACCACCAATACCGCCGAGGGGCTGGTGCATCATGATGCGGGTATTCGGAGTGGCGTAACGCTTGCCTGCAGCACCCGCGCAGAGCAGGAACTGGCCCATCGACGCCGCCAGGCCCATGGCCACGGTCGCAACGTCGTTGGGGATCAACTGCATGGTGTCGTAGATGACCATGCCGGCGCTGATCGAGCCGCCGGGGGAGTTGATGTAGAGGGAGATGTCGCGCTCGGGATCCTCCGCAGCGAGCACCTGCAGCTGCTTGGCGATCCGGTTGGAGTTCTCGTCCATGACCGGACCCTCGAGCCAGATGATGCGCTCGCGCAGCAGCCGCTCATCGAGCATGTCGCCGAAGCCGGTCATGCCCCCACCCGCTCCGCGGGCGTTCGGCATGTAGATGTCACTCACGACAGCCTCCTGTAGTGCTCCCGTGCCGGGAGCCGTCATCCGACCCTAACGTGAGCGGCCCCCCAGGACTTCCCGGGAGGCCGCCGAGTTCGCCGTGAGCCGAACCGGGACCGCGAATCGTGCGGAGCGGTCCCATGGCACGAGGACCCGGCCCTGCTCTTGATGGGGGT
>JBJOIE010000172.1:0-4922 GCA_046047295.1 Actinomycetota bacterium
ACACCAAGTCAAGTTCTGCATCTGTGCGCAGCGCATCGAAGACCTGACTGATCACACTGAAGGCGTAACGCGCCCCAGCCATTGCGGGCATGCTGCGCGGCTCCAGTACCAGGCGCACCCGAGCAAGGAAGTATTCGCGCAGCCACGGCACCGCACCGAACTGCACGCGATGGGTCTCCTCGTGCAAACACACCCAGAATCGAAATGCGCTCGGTTCAACGCCGAGTTCACTCTCGGTGCGCACGATGTTGGGAGCAACGAGCAGTAACCGTCCACGCGGGTCTGTCGCCTCATACTGGCCAAGGACGTGACCCGACAGCCAGCCCAATGCAGCACCCACGTTCGCCGCGGTCATGCGAGAGCCAATCGCACGCATCGGTGCCGACACCTCCGGCGTAAGACCGGTGGTCATCACGTCAAGTGCACGTAGATTGGAATCGATCCACGTGGGTCGGTCTGCGATCACAACATCGTGCTGACCGGTGGCGATCAAGCCGGTGGCCGCGGCAACGAGTTCCTGTGATTGGCGGGCGCGCTCAGCGAGTTCCTCAGCAACAGCCCGTGCCTGTTCCGGTGTGGCGTGCGGACCGCGTGGAGTGGTGCTCACCGCCCAGGTACGCGCAGTACCCGTATCGATGAGCGCGGACATAGCGCTGCCTACCGAGCACCAACAGGTGCATCCGGCGCCGGTGGACGGCACACCATCGCAACGCAGGGTGCAGCACCGAGAGAATGCAAACTCCAGTTGCCTATAGCGTGACCGAGCAGGATGGCATCACCGCGTTGCACTTCAAGGGATTCCGATTGCGTGGTGATGATGCCGGTGCCTTCGGTGACCAAGACAACGGTGAAGCCAGCATCCACCGCGGTGGGTGTTTCGCCCGCGTGCAAACGATGCAGGCGGAAGTACTGATCGGCTTCCTTAGGCATGGCACGCTGCAAGCCAGCCGCTTCGATGTCCTCGCGGGCAAGCACGAGTGAATCAAGATCACTTGCCGAGATTGCTGAGTAATCAACCGCGCCGAGCACGGTGTCGAATCCCAGATCGAGGTGACCGTCCTTGAAACCATCTACCGCGAAGTCTTGCCATTCCAGCAGGATCGAAAGATCCGTTGGCTCCTGCAGTTCGAGGACGAATACACCCTCTTGCACGGTATGCGGCAGTCCTGCCGGGACGAGCATTGCGTCACCTGGACGTACCTCGCGCGTGCGAAGGGAAGACAGGAGTGCGGCACTGTCCTCGTTCATCACCCAATCACGCACCTGAGCTGGATCCATTGCCTCGGCAAAGCCCACGCCCACCTGTGCTCCAGGTGGTGCATCGAGCACATACCAGGCCTCGGTCTTGCCATGCGCGAGCCCGAGGTGGCTCCGGGCGAATTCCCGGTTCGGGTGCAAATGCACCGGAAGCCGTTGGTCAAGATCGAGCAACTTGATCAAGACCTCAGAATTACTGCCATAGCGAGCAACGTGGTCCGCGCCGAGCCATCCCACCGGATCCGCATCCACCATTTCCACCAGCATGGAGCCACCAGGCAGCACCGTGAAGCCATTGGGGGCCTGGCCAAAACGTGAAGTGGTGGATGCCAGCCACTCTTCAGGCCTGCGCGGTCCGCCCGGGCCATGACGCAGTGCACCGATGCGATTACCACCGCGATAGAAGTGATCGAACTGATTCACCGGAAGACGAATGGGAACAGCTGGCGAGTTACTCATGAACACCCACATTCCGAGAGACGGCTAGCAATGCGATCGATCGTGTTACGTGCTTTGGCGAGGCTACTTACCTTGTTTGCGATCACCGCGAACACTAGGAGCCTGCGATCCTCATCCGTTGTCCACCCCGCCAGTGATGAGACCCCGGTGAGCGTTCCGGTTTTGGCGTGCACCACTCCCCTGCCGGCCTTGGTGGATTCGCTGCGGAATCGCGTTTTCAGTGTTCCGGTTTTCCCACCAACAGCCAGCCCCGTTGCGATAGCAGCCCAGGACGGCTTGGCGCCCTGCGCAACGTCCGTAAGAACGTCGGCCAACGTCTCGGGACTTATTCGATTCTTCGGTGACAGGCCGCTGGCGTCGTAAAGATCGAGTCCTGCATCCTCAATACCCGCATCAGCGAGAATTGCCTCAGTGGCGAGCGCTGCTCCGGCAAAGGTTCCACCGGAACCCTCTTTCACACCAACTAAGTGGCCGAGCATTTCCGCGTAGGTGTTTTCCGAATCGGTCAGCATCGATTCCACCATCGTAGATATCGGCGCCGATTGCACGGAAGCGATTGTGCGCGCCATGGAAGGCGCCGTACCTGGCTTCACGCTCGTTACCTTCACGCCCAGAGCCCGTAACTGCTTGGCAAGGGTGCGCGCAGCCTGTTGAGCAGGGTCGGCAACCCTGGCACGCCCCTTCGGAGTCTTGCGAGCGCCATCGACCATCAGCGCCGAGATGGGTGCGGAAATCCCTAGGGCTGGATAGGTGGACTTCCAGCCGGGACCAAGTTCTTTGCCGGAAAAGAGCGAATCGTCGAACATCAACTCGATAGTGGTATCCGTGCCGAGTGCACCATCAATCTGCGCAGCAAGATCGGCCAAAGCTGCCGGGCTATCGGGTTTCGGCCGCTTCACCTTCTTACTGCGCAGGGTCGGGTCACCCGCACCGATGAGATAAATGGTGTTGCCCAATCGGCGGGCGGGCGTGGTGATGCGGGTGGTGGGACCCAGTGACTCAAGGACGGCGGCCGCTGTCAGCACCTTCGTGGTGGAGGCCGGTACCAATGCTTGTTGGGAATCGGATCCGTAGAGCACTGCTCCGGTAGCCCCATCGATCACCACCGCACCGGAATCCCCAAGCGCCTTCGAGTTGGCCAACTTCTTGATACTTGCCGAGATCCCTTGCTCGGTCGGGATCGGCGCACTCGTACTCGCAGGTGGTGAACTCACCGGGGGCTCAAGTGCGAAACTCGGGCCTGCAGTTGCACAGAGCGACAAAGCGAGTGCTCCGGCGAGTACCGCGGCCCGACGCTTCATGCCTTGCCACCTCCCACCCAACTGCAGCCTTGCCGATGATCACGCTTAAGCGAACGTTCCCCGATAGCCTACGAAACATGTTCCTGGCGCCATTGGCCAGTGAGAGGGAAGGGAAGGTGGCCACGTGGAGCCGTTGGAGTTTGACGTCACCATCGAAATTCCTGCGGGTAGCCGTAATAAGTACGAGATGGATCACAACACCCATCGCATTCGTTTAGATCGGATGCTCTTCACCTCAACTCGCTACCCACATGACTACGGCTTCATTGACGACACCCTCGGCCTTGACGGCGACCCGCTCGATGCGCTCGTGCTGGTGGAGGAACCCACGTTCCCCGGTGTGGTGATCCGCTGCCGGGCGGTGGGAATGTTCCGCATGACGGATGAAGCCGGTGGTGATGACAAGGTGCTGTGCGTTCCTGCAGGTGATCCACGCAAGGAGCACATCCGCGATATCCATCACGTTGCCGAATTCGATCGACTGGAAATCCAGCACTTCTTCGAGGTGTACAAGGACCTCGAGCCCGGCAAGTCCGTGGAGGGCGCCACCTGGGTGGGTCGAACCGAGGCAGAGGCAGAAATCAACGAGTCCTGGGAGCGCTACCGCTCCACCCCCTAACTCCCTGCCGAACTGGCAGGAATCGCCCGCCGAACTGGCACGGATATGAGGTTGAGAGGTCACTCTGTGACCCCTCAACTCCTCATTTCTGCCAGTTCGGGCCAAAATTCCTGCCAGTTCGGCCCTGCGGGCGGGGGTCATTGGTCCCGATAAGTCCCTCACTTTGACCCTGCTCCGCCGCGGTGGTGCGGACCTACCGTGGATACATGAAGAAATTGCTGATCCTGGGCGGGGGAACCGCCGGAACCACGGCCGCAAACAAGTTGCGCGGAATGCTGGATGCCGGTGAGTGGTCCATCACCGTTGTCGACCAAGACGACAACCACCGCTATCAGCCCGGCTACCTGTTCATGCCGTTCGGTACTTACCAGCCCAAGCAGGTGACGAAGAGCCGCAAGGCCCAAATCAAGAAGGGCGTGGAACTCGTCCTCGGCGAGATCGACGTGGTCAAGGCCGATGAGAACGCGGTGGTCCTCACCGATGGCCGCACCTTCGCCTACGACCAGCTCATCATCGCCACGGGTGTTACTCCCCGGCCAGATCAGACCGAGGGAATGCTCGGCGATCAGTGGGGTAAGAGCGTTTTCGACTTCTACTCCTATGAAGGCAGCACCGCGCTTGCCGAGAAGCTCAAGTCATGGCCCGGTGGCCGCATGGTCATCAACATCGTTGAGATGCCCATCAAGTGCCCCGTGGCACCCCTGGAATTCGCATTCTTGGCCGACTCGTTCTTCAAAGGCAAGGGCATCCGCGACAAAGTGGAATTGACCTACGTAACTCCACTGCCCGGCGCATTCACCAAGCCCATCGCGGCCCAGGCTTTCGGAAACACCTTGGAAGAAAAGGGCATCGCCGTAGAGCCGGACTTCATGTTGATGGAAATCGATAATGAGAAGAAGGCCTTGGTCTCATACGATGAACGCGAAGTTCCCTTCGACCTCCTCGTCACCGTGCCACTGAACATGGGTGCCGATTACATCGCACGCTCGGGTTTGGGCACTGAACTCAACCTGGTGCCCGTAGACAAGTTCACTCAACTTTCCAAGGACTACAACAACATCTTCGCCCTTGGTGACGCCAATGACATCCCGGCGTCCAAGGCCGGATCCGTTGCTCACTTCGAAATCGATATTTTTGTTGAGAACTTCATGCAACACATCCAGGGCAAGGAGATGACGCACAAGTTCGACGGACACGCGAACTGCTTCATCGAAACGGGCAATAAGAAGGCCATGCTCATTGACTTCAACTACGACTACGAACCACTGCCCGGCAAATATCCCTAT
>JBJOIE010000173.1:0-13963 GCA_046047295.1 Actinomycetota bacterium
CGAAGCATTGCAGGGTGGAATGCCGGTCTGGAAGTACGTGATCAATAGGACGAGCACGTTCTTTGAGAATCTCGTGCTTGGCCAAACACTGGGAGACTTTCACTCAGGTCTGCGGGCATACTCTCGACGTGCCCTAGAAGTCATTCCGTTCGAGGAGAACTCCGATGATTTCGCTTTCGACCAAGAATTGCTCATCCAAGCGGTGCATTGCGGACTCGTGCTGGGAGATATCCCTGTGCCGGTGCGCTACTTCCCGGAAGCCTCATCCATCAATTGGCGCCGAAGCATGCGCTACGGCGCTGACACCCTGGCAACCATGGGCAGTCTGGCCCTCACCAAGATGCACCTCCGGAAAGATCCGCGCTTCCCAGGCTGAGTCAGGAGCTCGTCCAACCTTCACGCTTGTGGCTGCCGTCGCAAAATGGCTTATTTTGGCTGAACCCGCAGCGGCAGAGGTAACTCTTGCTGGTCTCTCGGATGACGCTGCCATCCGTTGCCTCAATGGTCACCTCACCGGTCACTTCGAGTGGGCCGTCTGTTGTCGGGATAATCGTTACGTCGCTCATGTCCGGAGTCTTGCGTAAAACGGCGAATCACGCATGCCAGATGGGCAGAGGTCTTAGCCGGCGACGATGTCTCCTACCGGGTCAGACACCACAACCCCGATTGATTCCATCCAGGTGATGGCATCGGCGAGTGCTTGGGCAGAGCCTGCGATATCGCACACCATCCACCCGGCGTGATCCTGGATCGCTGCTCGCCGGATATTGGGCACCACATCGAAACGCTTGACGATCTCAGCAATCACCGGCTCAGTGGCTGGGCCTGGGGGAAAGCTGAGTTGGACGTGACGGTGGATGTGCGTCATGGAGTGCCTCTCGTGGCGGAAAGCGAACTGAGGTTCTGACGTTAGAGCATTCCCTTACGCGTGAGATAGGTGAAGGCCCAATAGCCAGGCACTGTGGGTACCCAGAATGTGACGAGACGATAGAGGAGCACTGCAGAAACCGCGATCCCCGCGTCAAGGCCTGCGGCCGTTAAACCGGCGGACAGTGCGGCTTCCACCGCACCGAGACCACCGGGGGTGGGCGCCGCTTGCCCGATGGTGGCGCCGGCGAGGTAGACCACGGCAACCACTGCGATGCTCATCGAGCCACCGAATGCCTCAACACATGCATAGAGCACGCCGATATAGGCAAGGTTGAGCAGCAGGATTCCACCGATACCTTCAGCGAGCTTTAGCGGGCGTTGGGCAACTGTGACCAGGCGCGGCCCAACCTCCTTGAGGAGCGGCCCCACTCGTTTAGCGATCACGCGCCGGATCGCCGGGACCGCAAGCAAGCCAAGTGCTGCGACCGCCACTGCAGCAACACCAATCACCACAGCACGTGGCGGATCGAAGGTGAAATCCGCTTGGGTACCAGCAGCGATACCAAAGCCGAGCAGGAGCAGAATGTGCATGACGAAAGCCATGACCTGCGAGACGCCCACACTTGCAGCCGCAAGTGCGGGATGCAGACCTGATTTCTGAAGATAGCGAACGTTGATGGCGATCGCGCCCAGGGTGGGTGGTGAAACCAATGTGGCGAAGTCACCGGCCACTTGTGCGAGCATCGTTCGCACGAGTTTGAGGCGTTCAGGAACGAAACCGCTTAGGGACCACGCAGCGCCAACATAGGTAATGAGGCTGAACGCCACCGCTGCGGCGATCCACCACCACTTCGCGGTGCTGAAGAGCGTGGCCAGGTCAACCTGTGCGAGTTGCGACAGCAGCACATATCCGGCGATGGTGCCGACCACGATCATGATCAATGTGCGTGGCTTGATGCGTTCAAGTTGAATCTGCTCGGCATCGGCTCCGGGCTGAAGTTCCACCAGAGCATCGCGAAGTTGGACGAGGAGGCCCTTGTGTGCGCGCAGGGCCTTGCGCGTTGCACCACTGAGTGCCACGGGTTGTAGAACCGCAAGTGCGCGAGCGAGGCCCTCAATTCCTAGAACTGATCGTCCGGTGGCGACAGCGCGATCAACCGAGGTGAGCATCGCCAGGGTGCACAGCATCTCCGCGATGTCGATCCGTTTGGCAACATCGCCAGCGGCGATGTTGCCGGTCTCATTTCCGAGTAGCCACACGCTGGAGTCGTTCGCCCTAAGAAGGTGGTGGGCATCTAGGGAACGATGGGTGATCTGGTGTTCGTGGAGGGTTCTGACTGCTCGCCAGGCACCCACAAGGTCGTCATCGGTGAACTCTGTTAATGCACTGAATCGGCTGCCATCGATGTTCTGGTACGCGAGGACACATGCATCGGGGCCGATTTCGGCTGCTGCTAGCAGGCGCGGTTCGGGGGCACCAGCCGCTTGGGCGGCATAGGAGATGAGTGCTGCGTGCTCAAGTGCCTGCCGCATATTGAAACTGCGCTTACTCGGTTCATCACGAAGGCGTAGTGAGGACCACACGGCACTGACCAAGCCGGCGCCTTCAAGATCGCGATCCAGCACTGTTACCTGGAGGACATCACCGCTGCGGGTGAGTGCTTCATAGCGGCGCCCCTGAGAGGTGGATTCACGAGCCCGCAGCTCCACGATTGGGTATCCGCTGGCGGACAGGGTTGCGGCTACCTGCAAACCACGTGGCCGCGTGGTGGCGGTGCCTAGTGCGTAACGAGTAAGTAGGCCAAGGCCCCAGCCGGTGGTGATGGAAATTCCGACACCGGCGATGGCGATTCCACCGCTCAGTGCCGTGACGAAAATGAGTGAGCCGACCACGATCACGCTCAGCACATTCCAGGGCCGGCGGGTCATGACCCGAGCCACGGTGAGAAAAGCGAGTAGTCCGCCGAGCACCGGTGCGGTAGCTCCTGCTGACGCCTGGGCCGAGCCGGCGAGAGCGATCAGGAGTTGAGTGGTACCGAACTCCGAGATCAGATATCCGGCGAGGCTGAGCACCGTTACCGAGATGAGTAAGGCGACGAGTGCCTCGAATAGTTGCCGTGGTCGCCTCCGAACTAGGAGGGCTACTGACACTGCCACAGGCAGGCCAAGGGTGCCGATTCCACCGATGATGTTCAGGGTGAGCACTACCCACGATGGCAGGAGTGAAACCCCCGACCCCAAGTCCTCCTCAAGTCCTGCTGTGGTGCCTGTGGCAAACCATGCAATAGCCACGATCGCGGCCGTTGCGGCTAGGGCAATGCCGAAACGCAGGAGGTCGAGCGGTCTACGCAACCTGCGCGGAATAACACCACTTTCAATAACCACCGGTTCCTGCACAGCATCTGGTGGCGTGGTTGGCGCTGGGGGAGTCGGCGGGATGGGGACGGGCCCGGCGATGGTGAATTCCACCGGCTCTCTATGCCCTGGCCCACCCGTCACCGGGTCATGCTCGCATAGGTGGCGGGCTATGGCTTGAGCCGACCGTGAAAAGCCGTGAGTGTCCCGACGGTGATGTCTGGGAGGCCTGCTATTCATGTCCTATGCGGTACAGACTCGATCTCGACGTGCCGCCACCCGTGGGGGCTCCCACCCTCGATAGCAGTCAGCGGGCAGTGGTCGAGCACGTGGGTGGTCCTTTGCTCGTGCTCGCTGGTCCGGGAACCGGCAAGACCACGGCGATCGTGGAATCCGTGGTGACGCGCTTCTCGGAGGGATTCGCACCGGCTGAGGTTCTCGTGCTCACCTTCGGCAAGCGGGCTGCCGCTGAGGTTCGTGATCGGATTACCTCACGTATTGGCGGCGGATTGCAGCCGCAGGTGGCCACCTTCCACTCCTTCGCATTTTCACTGGTGCGCGCAGCACTCCCTGAGGGTGAACTTCCACGCCTACTCTCCGGAGCCGAGGAGGATGCGCGTATTCGCGAGCTTGTTATGGGCGCCGCTGATGATGGCTCCGTAGTCTGGCCAGAGGAACTTGTAGGTGCGGTTGGCACCTTTGGTCTGGCATCGGAGGTGCGCGCATTCATAGCGAGAATGCGCGAATGGGGAATTACTCCCCAGCGCCTCCGAACCCTCGCACGGCAGGAGACCAGACCCGCGTGGGCGAGCATCGCTGAAATCGCGGAAATCGATGCCCGAGTGATGCTCTTGGAGAATGTTCAGGATTACACCGAATTACTACGTGCTGCGGTTGATCTCGCAGAGGCAGATCCTGGGCTATTTCGTCATCGCTATCGAGCCATCTACGTGGATGAGTTCCAAGACACGGATCCGTTGCAGGTCCGTCTCCTGCGCTCCCTGGTGAGTCCTACCACCACCCTGGTGGCCGTTGGTGATCCAGATCAGGCGATCTACGGATTCCGAGGCGCGGATATTCGTGGTATCGCGGAGTTCCCTGAAACTTTTCGCACGGCGCAGGGTGAGAATGCCCCAATCGTTGTGCTGGGTACGAGTCGCCGATTCGGCCCACGCACCAGAATCGCGGCAACAGCGGTCCTTCCCCGTGGTGGCCTGCACGCAATTCCGCGCGAAGTGATTGCCCAACATCGCTCACCCCGATCAACGCGATCAGAGGCGGCTGATCGGGTCGGCATTGAACGATTTGACTCCGAAAGCGCGTGCCATGAGCACGTTGCGGAGGAAGTACGGGCTGGGCACGTGATTGATGGGTTGCCGTGGTCGCAACTCGCCGTCCTAGTGCGCAATCGTGAACAGCTGGTAGGAGTCCAGCGGGCACTCACCCGGCTCGGTGTTCCCACGGCTACGTCTGCCGATGAAATTCCCCTCCGATCTGAACCTGCGGTGGCGTCGATCCTTCTTATCGCGCAAGCAGCCGTCCGGCCGGCGCAGATAACGTCAACTATGGCCACCGAGATTCTCGTGGGCCCGATTGGGAATATGGATGTTGCTGCGGTTCGGCGGCTCGGCCGAGCACTGCGCACCCAACAGCGCAGCGATGGTGAGCCGATCACTTCCTCGAATGAAGCGGTGCGCGCTGCCCTGCTCACCGATGATTCCTTGCTCACGCGCCTCGATAGCAATCAATCAGAGGTGCAATCCGCCATCGCGGTTCATCAACTCATCCTCGCCGTGCGTAAGGACGCGCGCGCAAATCAACCCATTGAAGAGATTCTCTGGCGCATTTGGACGGGGGGATCGCGCCCGCACGGCTGGCCTGAGCGCCTACGGCATGCGGCTCTTCGTGGATCCGCATCAGCCAATCACGATATTGATTCGGTAATGGCGCTATTTGATTCCGCTGAACGTGCTGCCGGAAGATTCAACGGCGTTGTCGGCGTGACGAGCTTCCTTGGCTCCTTAGCAGCTCAGCACATTCCTGCAGAAGTGATTTCCGATCGAGGCTTGGGCGGGCAAGCAGTTCGGCTATTGACGGTTCATCGCGCCAAGGGTTTGGAATTTGAGCGCGTCTGGCTCGTCGGCGCCCAGGAGGGTGTGTGGCCAGACTTACGCGAGCGGGGTAGTGCGCTCGGATTGTCTGCACTTGCCGTTCACGCAGGGGACAAAGCGCCGATGATTGCCGTGGATCGCGAGGAACGTAATCTCTTTTACGTCGCCACTACGCGAGCGCGGGAGGAACTGACCATTGCGGTGGTAGATCCTGCTGAGGATTCAGCTGAGCAACCCAGCCGTTTCGTGGCGGAACTGATCGCAACTGGTGCGGTGGAGTCTGACGTACGCATCAGTGGTCGCACTCAACGCATCACCACATGGGACGGACTTGTTGCTCGGCTGCGCGTAGTAGCTCAGGATCCGAAATCCTCACGCGAGCGCCAGGATGCGGCCGTTGGGCTACTGGCCGAACTCGCTACCTGGTGCGATACACAAGGTGCGCCCCTGGTGCCGGCCGCGGATCCGAGTACGTGGTGGGGAATGGAGAATCTCAGCCAGAGTGAGCAGTGGATCTCGGATCCCTCTAGTCCTGTTGCTTTCTCGGGTAGCTCACTTGATGCACTTCTCGAGTGCCCGATGAAGTGGTTCCTAGAAACCAAGGTACACGCGGAATCTCCCCGAGGAGCTAGCGCGCAGTTTGGCTCAATCGTGCACGCCGTTGCGGAGTTCATCGCCAAGGGTGAACTACTTCCCGAAGATGCGCACGCGTATGTGGATTCGGTATGGCGGCAGATTCCCTTTGAAGCCGGTTGGGAGCGAACCCGCGAGCGCACCGAAGCCGGAGCCGCGATTGATCGATTTCTGACCTATCACCGCGAACATGATGGCCAGTTGATGGGGACTGAGAAGTACTTGAACGCGGAAATTGAACTTCCGAATTCCGGTGACACAGTGGTTGTGTCCGGGTTCATTGATCGCATTGAGCGTGATGAATCCGGGCGACTCTTGCCTATTGATCTAAAGAATTCACGCAAGATTCCTGGGCCGAGCGAAATCCCCGAGCACGGCCAGCTCGGTATCTATCAACTCCTTATCGCGGAGGATCCTCGCGCCTGGGAGTCACCGGAAAACCCAGCTGTTCCTGGTGGTGCAGCGCTCATTCAATTGCGCCATGACGATGCAGTTGGCGATGGATCACCCAAAGTGCAGATTCAAGAGGCGCTGGATCCTGCGGACAGGGAATCGTGGATCATCGGAAAGTTGGCTCAGGCCGCCAACGTGGTGCGAAGTGAGGCCTTCCATCCGCGTCCATGTGATGCGTGTAGGTATTGCTCATTCAAGAATATTTGTCCCACTCAGGATCGCTCTGAGGATCTCATTCCGGGTGAGGGCATGTGAACGCCGTGCACAGAGACGAAGTCAACGCGGCACTCGGGTTCAGTCTGAGTGATGAGCAGTGGGCTGCGGTATCCGCCGAATTGGAACCGGCGGTCATCGTGGCTGGAGCCGGTACCGGGAAAACCACATCCATGGCGGCACGGGTTGCCTACTTGGTTGCGCGCGGAGTGGTGAGTCCCGAACGAATCTTGGGTTTGACGTTCACTAACAAGGCCGCAAGCTCCCTGCTGAGCACAATTCGTGGCGTACTGCATGAGCGTCAAGCCGAAGCGTCACTGGGTGCAGGTGAATCGCTCTGCGTTGACGTCCAGGCAATGACCTATCACGCATTTGCCGCCCGGATTGTCCGCGATCATGGAATACGTTTCGGAATCGAGCCGCAGGCGGAAGTACTCTCGGATGCCGCACGCGCTCAACTGGCATATCGGAGTGTCACTAGTGCACCGGCGGAAATGATCCTGACCTCAGATTCGCCGTCTACTATGGCCCAACGGGTACTCGCTCTCGACGATGCGTTGAATGAATCCAGAGTCACTATCGACTCACTCATTTCATTTGATGAGGAACTCGTGGAGTGGCTACGCACCTCGGGTGGTAAGCAGAACTCGGCTAAGGATCTCATCGTCACATCCGAGGGTCGGCTGACCACCGCTCGCCTGGTTGGGGTATTCCGCGAACTAAAACGTGAACGTGACGTAGTGGATTTTGCTGATCAAATTCGTCTCGCCGTTGATCTTGTGGAGGCATATCCCGATCTCTGCGAGATATTGAGATCCGAATTTGATGTTGTACTCCTCGACGAGTATCAAGACACGTCTGTTGCACAGCGCATACTCCTACAGAAGATTTTTGGTCAGGGTCACGCCGTAACGGCAGTGGGTGATCCATGCCAGGCCATCTATGGTTGGCGAGGGGCAAGCGCAGACAACATAGATTCATTCCTGGCGCACTTCGGAGGAGATGAGCGCTCAAGGTATCCGCTGAGTGAAAACCGGCGCTCAGGAATGCACATCGTCGCTGCTGCCAACTCGGTGGCAGAGCCACTGAGGGGTATTCATCGCACCGCAGAACCACTGACCGCGCTTGCCACTGATCATGGACCCGGCGATGTGCGCGTAGGTCTATTTGAAACCTGGGATCAGGAACTAGCGTGGGTCACCGAGAGTATTTCCCAGCGGCACAGATCCCTTGCAACCGGGGAGACTATCGCCGTACTCGCCGGCACGAGCACCGTTTTGGACAAGGTGGATCGTGCTCTTCGAAGTAAGGGAATTCCAACGCAAGTCCATGGCGCCGCAGCAACGCTGCATCAGCCAGCGGTGCAGGATCTCCTTGCGTGGCTGCGGGTCATTCACGAGCCCACAGCGAATGCTGCACTCCTGCGTATTTTGAGTGGACCACGATGGCGAATTAGCCCGCGTGACCTCGCCGCCCTGGGGAATCGCGCGACCGAATTAACGGGCGGAGTGCGCCGCCGAAGGGCAAAGACACTGGACGAAGCACTCACCGAAGCCCTAGATGGCAGCGATTCAGTTGATGTTGTAGCTCTGTCAGATGCGGTTTTCGACTTAGGTGACCGCAATCGTTATTCCGACGAGGCATATGCGCGTCTTTCCGAGGTGGCCGTTCTCCTGCGAGAGTTTCGTGGAAGCACGGGTGAACCGCTTGGGGAGCTTCTGGCCCGAGTGAGTCACCTCACGATGATCGGAATTGAGGCGCAGGTAACAGATTCCAGTGGGACGCAGCGAGAGGCACTTTCGGCATTTGCCAACCTTGCTGATGATTTCACCGATCTTGACGGTCGGGTAGGTCTCGGTGGCTTCCTCACTCGGATCGCGGATGCCGAACGTATGGATATCTCCACCAAACTTGACGTGATCGTGCGGCCCGGCGCTGTGCAACTTATGTCCATACACAAGTCGAAGGGGCTGGAGTTCACGCATGTGTATCTGCCGTCGGTGACTGACGGCGGATTCCCCGGAGGGAAAGCACGCGGGACCTGGGTCACCGATCCAAGTGCGGTGCCGTGGGCGCTTCGTCACGATTGCCCGGCAGAACTCCCCACCTATCCGCCACGTGATCGAGAAATCACCAAGAAGGATCTGGACGCCTACCGAGACATTCTGCGAACACTCAATGAACGCGAAGTTGATCGCCTTTCCTACGTTGCTCTCACGCGCGCACAAGCCTCGGTGGCAGTCACCGCACATTGGTGGGGACCAACTCAAAAGCGTCCACGTGGTGCACATCGTTTCGCCGGGGCCGTACGAGCAATCCCGGCCGCATCCATCATCGAATGGTTTCCCGAGCCAGACAAGGATGCCCACAACCCATCTGTTACCGCGGGTGAGCGCGAATTCACGTGGCCGATGGAACTCTCGGCAAGCTATGTTGATCGCGTCAGAATGCTCGCCGACAAAGTACGCGCTGTTGACTTAGCTGGATTCGTGGCGGGTTCGGATCCAGAAGTTCAACGCTGGCACACCTTGGCTCAAGCATTGAGAGAGGAGAGTCAGCGAGCACGTGCGCCTGAACGAGTGGTGAACCTAGGGCCGGCTGTGGGGGCAAGTACGTTTCTGCGTGCGTTAGCCGAACCCGAGGAAGTGGCGCGTGATCTTCTGCGTCCCATGCCACGTAAACCATCAGCTGCTGCTCGTAGGGGAACGGCGTGGCATGCGTGGGTGGAAGCTAGATATGGGCAGCAAAGCTTGCTCGATCCTGATGACTTGCCCGGTGCAGCCGATGATTCGATCACTTCCGATGAGCAACTAGCGAGGCTCAAAGAGGCGTTTGAACTCACTCACTACGCCAATCAAGCGCCCATAGCTGTGGAACAGCCATTCACCCTGATGTTGGGTGGCCGATTGGTGCACGGGCGTATCGATGCTGTCTTCGAGACCGAAGGTCACTTTGATGTGATCGATTGGAAGACCGGGGGAACCGAACACTTGGACCCGCGCCAACTAGCCATCTATCGATTGGCGTGGGCGCGCATCGCAGGGGTTTCCTGGGAAGACGTGCGTGCGGGATTCGTGATGGTGAGTTCTGGTGAAATCATTCGCCCCGATACAGATGGAGATATCAGGGGTTTCCTCGCCTTAGATTCCTGACTAAGCCTTGGGTTCATCCCGCGGCACATCAATGGGGAGTACCTCATCGGTGGGCCCCTCGGCGATGACCTCAGCCTCACCCGCCTCTTCGGTGGGAACGGCACGTGCTCCTACCCGTGCTCGCATCCATTCGCGTGCGGGCTCTTCCACCCACCGCCACATGGCATAAGCAATCGCGAGCGCGCCCACAACAAGGATGATCACTGCTAGGGCATAGATCGCGCCGCTGTCGATGCCAGCAGCAGAGAGTCCAGCGCGCCAGAGGCCGAACCAGACCAGGTGCGTCATGTATAGCGAGTAGGAAATGAAGCCACCCAGAATCAGGGCGCGGGTGGCCAAGCCCTTTGCCATCCCACGATCGGCAATCGCCAGTGCGCCAATCCATGCGATGAGAAATGGAACTAGGAATAGATGGAAGTAGGGGGGCAGCGGTTCAGCATCACCCGTGAGGTCTTGCCCGGGTGGTTGCGCCACAGACCATTGCCCTAGAAACAGTGCACCGATAATCACTGCCGCTGGCAGCAGGAAGCCGAGTGCATTCGCATAGGCGCGCGCCCGTGGTGAGAACTCACCGCGTTGTGACCTCAATCGGATGATGATGATGTAGGTGACGGCACCCGCGGCGAATTCCGTCAGCACGCGGATGGTGGAGCCCCAGTTATCCGTGTAGTAGGGATCAGACGTGGAGGTGGCGTAGGCGAGGAGCGGTAGCAGGACAAGGATCCACGCTGCCACGAGGCCCAACATGGGCCACCGTCGGTGCATGCGCCATATAACGAGAATCAGGATTGGGAAAAATAGGTACGCAAGCCACTCCATCGACAGTGACCATGCAACGAAATTCCACCCGCGTTGGGGATTGGGCCCCCATTCCTGAATGAGCAGGATGTTCTTAATCAGGTCCCAGGGGTTCCACCAATCACGTTCGATGGAATTTCCGCTCACCTGTGCCTGGGCCCAAATGGCCACACCGGCCACCACGATCATCACCAGGTGGACTGGATAGATGCGCGCGAGGCGTAGCCATAGGAAATGGCCCGAGGCGCGCCACTCGAATCTGGGAGCGAGTCGAGTGAGGTAGGTGTGGGTGAGGATGAACCCGGACAGGGCGAAAAAGAGATCAACGCCGAGGCGGCCTACGCGAACAACATCTGAAAACACCGGGACGCCCAGAATCTGGAGCTGGTTCAGCGGTCCCTGTAGGTGGTAGAGCAGCACCCAAGCAGCTGCGACGAATCGAATTCCGGTCAGGGGCCGGATAAAGACGCTCGGGCCACCACTCATCTGAACACCCTAGGGTTGACATATGGATTTTCCTGGCAAGCGGACCAATCGGTGATGCGTGATGCATTGGTCCTCTCCCGAGGATCATTTGACCGCTTGGTGGAACATCGGGCAGATGAATCCTGGCTTGCGCACGAGCGGCTCACCGGCCGGTTTGTCCACCTCGGGCCAGCGGGTGCATGGTCACTCGATGGAGTCCTAGCGCATCCAGGGCAATGTGAGGGTCATGCTGAACTCTTGCTGGGCCGCCATGCAGACGTTACATACTTCATCTGCCTGCATTCTGGTGAAAAACCGGTAGACAGCAGCGGCTCATGGTTGAGTCTGCGCCAACTCGGCGAAGATGTTGATGACGCTACGGCCGCGCTGCTCGCCACCGGTACAGCGCTCACCAACTGGCATCTGAGTCACCTGCACTGCGTCCGCTGCGGATCACCCACGATCAGTCAGGAAGCGGGGTGGAGTAGGCGATGTGAGCCGTGCTCATACACGCATTTCCCCAGGACGGATCCCGCAGTAATTGTCCTGGTCCGTGATGAGCAGGATCGAGCACTTCTGGCCCGGCAACGGCGGTGGGAACCGGGGTGGTTTTCCACACTTGCTGGTTTTGTGGAAGCGGGTGAGTCTGCCGAAGCGGCGGTGGTACGTGAGGTTCGGGAGGAAGCCGGCGTAGTTCTAGATGATGCGCGCATTCAGTATCTGGGGAGCCAGCCATGGCCGTTTCCGGGTTCACTGATGTTGGGTTATCACGCGTGGGCGTTGACCACGCAGGTGGAGCCAGATGGAGAGGAAATCGCTGAGGCGCGTTGGTTCACCCGCGACGAACTGCGGGTTGCCTGCGACAAGGGTGAGGTACTCCTTCCGCCGCGGATTTCGATAGCCCGTGCGTTGATTGAAGAGTGGTTCGGAGAAACTCTCTCCGGTGATTGGATCCGCGCCTAACCGCGCAGGCTGGCCAATTTCGCTTCCACCTCACGAAACGGGGGATTGGTCATTGTGGTTCCGTCGGAAAATCGAAGGGTGGGCACCGTCTGATTGCCGGCGTTCACGCTCTCCACGAATTCCGCTGCCGCTTCGTCCTCGGAGATATCGACCTCTGTGAAAGGCACGCCTTCTCTGATCATGTGTGATTTCAGGCGCTGGCAATAGCCGCACCACACCGTTGAGTACATGGTGATGTGGATGGGGCCCTCGGTATCGGGTGAGGTCATGGACCAACGGTAGAAGGTGGCTGGCCGAGCGTCACATGGGCATGCCACGATCGGCCGGTGGATGCGCGCACGGTGCTCGAGGGCCTTGACGAGGAGCAGCGCGCCGTTGCCGAGTGCGTGCACGGTCCCGTTGCGGTGGTTGCTGGAGCTGGAACGGGTAAGACACGAGCCATCACGCACCGAATCGCCTACAGCGTGCATACCGGTGCACATGATCCCGATCGCGCGCTCGCCGTAACTTTCACGGCCAAGGCAGCGGGGGAGCTGCGCACACGATTGCGCGCTCTTGGTGTTGGTGGGGTTCAGGCGCGCACCTTCCATGCTGCCGCGTTGCGGCAGCTCAGGTATTTCTGGCCCAGGGTCTCAGATTCTGTATTCCCGCAGTTGCTGTCATCGAAGGCACCACTGGTGGGTCAGGCATTACGCGAGTGCAACATTTCTGCGGATCCAGCGTTAGTTCGAGATGTGGCCGCGGACCTGGAGTGGGCGAAGGTCAATTTCCTTCGCCCCGAGGATTTGACCTCGCGCGATCTCAGCAGAACACTGGCCATTGATCCTCCGGACGCAATGCGGATCATGAGCCGATACGAGGCTCTCCTGGGAGAACGCGGAGCCCTGGATTTTGAAGATCTTCTTTCAGTCCTCGTAGGTCTTCTCAAATCTCGCGAGGACGTGGCCCAGGAAGTTCGCTCGCGCTATCGCTGGTTCACTATTGATGAGTATCAAGACGTCAATCCGCTTCAGGCTGCGCTCGTAGATCAATGGCTGGGCGGCCGGGATGAAATCTGCGTTGTGGGTGACCCGAGCCAGACCATCTATTCCTTCACGGGGGCTTCTGCTCGCTACCTTGAACAATTCCCACAAGTCTTCCCTCACGCAACGGTGGTGGAACTCGTGCGCTGCTACAGGTGTACGCCACAGATCGTTGAGTGTGCCAACGCGCTCATTCATTTTGGGGGGAACCAGGCCCTTACTCTGCAATCACAGCGTCCTGCCGGTGAGGTCCCTGCGGTTCGCATGTTGGCTGATGATGCCGCAGAAGCGCGATCAATTGCGGAGGCAATCACCTCATACATTGGGCAAGGGCATTCTCCCTCGGACATCGCCGTGCTCTATCGGATCAATGCGCAATCCTTGGAGATAGCGGAAGCCTTAGTGGATGCCGAGATCCCGATCGCTATGCGTGGCTCGGATCGTTTTTTCGAGCAGCCAGAAATCAGGGAGGCCATGACCCGGCTCCGAGGCCTTGCGCGCAGCGATCAGGTTCCCTCATCAGTTGTTGAGGCCGTAGACGGCGTACTTTCCGCGATGAATTGGACCGCCATTGCGCCCACCAGTATCGGAGCGGTGCGCGATAGGTGGGAAACGCTGGCTGCGCTGCGTGGTTTGGCGGTGGAGATGCAGCAGGGGATGGCTCTGAGTGAGTTCATTGAGCATCTTGATCAACGTGCGGAAGCAGCGCATGCGCCCGATGCGCAGGCGGTCACCTTGGCTTCATTACACGCAGCCAAGGGCTTGGAGTGGCCGATTGTCTTCATTGCTGGCTGCAGTGACGGACTCATCCCTCTCGTCCATGCCGAATCTGCCGATGAGCTTGCTGAGGAGCGGCGCTTGCTTTATGTGGGTGTTACTCGTGCCAAGGATGAACTCCATTTAAGTTGGGCGGCTGCGCGTGAGCCAG
>JBJOIE010000174.1:0-3720 GCA_046047295.1 Actinomycetota bacterium
CAGCCATAGCCCAGGGCTCATTCTCCGCACTGGGATGAATGTAGAACGGCTGCTTAACCCCACCCTTTGCTGGCCGGTACCACTCGTAGTAGCCGTCCGCGGGAATCAAACACCTTCTCCGAGCGAATGCTGCGCGAAATGAAGGCTTCTCGGCAACCGTCTCTGAACGAGCGTTAATCAGCCGTTGACCGATGGTTCGATCCTTAGCCCACGAGGGCACGAGCCCCCACCGCGCCACCTCAATTTCTGGACCTCTCTCCCCCTGACGCACGAGGTAGGCCTCCTTGGTGGGCGCAAGGTTGTAGTCGGCAGCGAGTGGTTCACTTACTCCACTTTCCGCGTTGAATTCCCGCATGAGCGTGGCGAGGTCAACACTTGCCGCATATCGCCCACACATGGGGCTATGAAATCACGCATTAGTGTTACGGAGTGAGCCAAACCTGGTGGTCAGCACCGGCCGCGAACGCCGCGATCAGCGGAACCGTGCCCGTGCCCGGCTCCAAGAGCGAGAGCAATCGCGCACTCATTCTGGCCGCACTTGCGGATGATCCGAGCACGCTCAGCGGAGTGCTGTGGGCTCGTGATACCGAGTTGATGATCAACGGCCTGCGGGCACTGGGTCATGAACTGGAGGTCACGCCGCCAAATTCTGTAGGGAATGTAGACGTCTCGGTCACCCCGCACATGATGACCCAAAGCGCCACGATTGATTGCGGCTTGGCCGGCACCGTGATGCGTTTCCTCCCACCACTAGCAGCACTCGCCCGTGGGGAAATCATGTTCACCGGCGATGAAGAGGCCAGACAAAGGCCCATGGCTACCCTGATTGAGGCCCTGCGCGACATCGGAGTCCAGGTTCACGACGCAGACACCGGCCGAATTCCCTTCAAGATCGATGGGCGCGGCGAGGTGCTCGGCGGCGAAGTCACCGTTGATGCATCGCGTTCAAGCCAGTTCATCAGCGCGCTTCTCCTGAGCGCCGCCAGGTACGAGAGCGGCATCACGATCCACCACGTGGGTCCACCCGTGCCCAGCCAGCCACATATCCAGATGACAATCGCGATGCTCGCTGACCATGGCGTACACGTGCACACGAGCGACGCCTGCGTGTGGCATGTGGATCCACACGACATCGCTGCTGTGGATCGCGCAATCGAGCCTGACCTATCCAATGCCACACCCTTCTTGGCAGCCGCCGTAGTCAGCGGTGGCACGGTCACCATCCCCGGCTGGCCCGCTCACTCCCTGCAGCCGGGTAACCACTTCCTCGAAATCGTGGAACGTATGGGTGCCCACGTGACACGTGATGACTCTGGAGTGAGCGTTCATGGAGGTTCATCCATTCGGGGAATTGATATTGATCTCGGCGAAGCCGGCGAACTCACACCCACCATTGCCGCGCTTGCAGCCCTTGCCGAAAGCCCAAGCGCGTTGCGGGGCATAGGCCATTTGCGCGGGCACGAAACTGATCGCCTGCAGGCGATCAGTGCGGAACTCAATGCACTCGGAGCCAGTGTCACCGCCACCGATGACTCACTGCACATCACTCCGGGAGAACTACACGCGGCCAGGGTGCACACCTATGCAGATCACCGAATGGCCACCATGGCCGCCATCATTGGGCTGCGCTGCCCAGGGGTGGAAATAGAAAACATTGGCACCACCGCAAAGACCATGCCGAACTTCCCCGAGATGTGGACCACACTCGTTGCTGGGAAGTCGCCCTAGTGGCGCGCTCCAACCAGCACCTCGATGAGGATGACGTCCGAATTCGCCCCGGACGTACGAAGGCTCGGCGCCGAACCAAAGACCGGCCAGATTTCTCACAAGCGAGACCAGCCACCGTGCTCACTGTTGACCGCGGCCGATTCACCCTTGCCACTGAACAGGGAGAAGAGTTCGCAGTCAAAGCACGTGAGCTCGGCCGCAAGGGCGTAGTTGTGGGCGACCACGTCCACGTGGTGGGTCAGGAGCCGGGCTCACTCGACAATCCCGTGCGGATTGTGCTCCGCGAGCCGCGCACTACGGAGTTGCGTCGTACCGCCGATGACCAGGATCCCATTGAACGCGTGATCGTGGCGAACCCCGACACCATGGGCATCGTGGTTGCCACCAAAGACCCAGAACCTCGCATTGGGCTCATTGATCGTTCTGTGGTGGCTGCACTCGATGCTGGCATCACCCCATGGCTGATAGTGACCAAGGCCGATCTTGCAAGTACTCAGCCTCTCGCCGAGTTATATGGCCCGCTCGGCATTCCTTTCTTTGAAGTTACTCGCGGTGAAGTGACGGATGAACTGCGCGCAGCGCTAATCGGCCGGACCACGGTGCTCGTAGGGCACTCCGGGGTGGGCAAGTCCACCCTGGTGAACGCACTGATTCCTGAAGCTGAGCGCACCACGGGGGTGGTGAATGCGGTGACCGGCCGAGGCAGACATACCTCCACTTCCGCCTACGCCTTTGCCTATCAACCTGCCACCGACACCCCCACCGGTGTCATCATCGATACTCCAGGAATTCGCTCGTTCGGCCTTGCCCATGTCAGCGTGGAGCGCATTCTCGGAGCATTCCCGGAGTTGGCGCAGGAGACTCAGGCGTGCCCTCGCAACTGCAGCCATGATGAAGTGGACTGCGCGCTTAACGCAACGGCCGGAGATGATCGCCGCAGCGCGCGCATTGAGTCATTGCGCCGTCTACTGCGTTCTCGAACCGCAGCTAATTAGTTCCCCATACAGATTCGGCACCGGAATGGCCTGCACTCACCGTTGCCGCAACCACAATCACCGCCAGCATGATCAGCACCACGGCAAGCGCCCAAAGCCACCAGGGGCGCGGGCGATTGCCGGGAATGCCTCGATCGAATAACCAGAAGATCGTGATGACCATGGCGAAACCAATTGCAATGAAGGGGAGCCGGCCGCCATCCTCCACATGTTCTGAGAGAACGGGAACCGTCTTGGCCAACTCCTCGCCCGTGTGCCGCGCGAGAAATGCTGTGATCGCTCCGACCCACGCAGCGATGACGAAGACCACGCCAAACCGCTTGTTGAAGCGAGCGCGCGCCACCATGACGAAGGCGCCCACGGCCGCAATCGGCAGCAAAACGATGGGCGCATGAACCACCAGCGGGTGAAGCGGCAAGCCACCGGGGCCATCAAGGGCAAGGAGCGCCTCGGCACCTGTCACATCAAGCACGTGCATAGCGTAGGTGTGCCCTTCCTCGCCTTGTAGATTCAGGCCATGGCGGTGATGTCTGCAGACGCGGAGTTAGCACTCAGATTGGCCGATTACGCAGACGACATTTCCCTCGCTCGCTATCGAGCCCACGACCTCCAGGTGGAAACAAAGCCCGACCTCACTCCGGTGAGTGACGCGGATAAAGCCGTGGAAACTGCGTTGCGAAATCACCTCCAACAGACTCGCCCCGGAGACGCCGTGGTGGGCGAGGAGTTTGGCAGTGGGGAGGGTGAGCGCGTCTGGATCATCGATCCCATCGATGGCACGAAGAACTACATTCGGGGAGTACCGGTCTGGGCAACCCTGATTGCCCTACGCATTGCCGACGAAATCACCCTCGGCGTGGTGAGCGCACCCGCGTTAGGGCGGCGCTGGTGGGCGGCTCGCGGTGAAGGCGCCTTCACAATCGGACCGGAGTCCTCGGAACCCAGAGCCATTCGGGTCAGCGCGGTTCAAGCCATTGAAGATTCCTCCTTCTCCTTC
>JBJOIE010000175.1:0-11729 GCA_046047295.1 Actinomycetota bacterium
ATGTGCAAGGGATCGCATACCAAGGTCGCAGTTGTGCCAACCCGATCAGTGGTCCAATCACTCGCAGCGCTCGCTGTTCAGGACGGCAATCGTGACCTTGAACGGGATTTGATCGCCATGACTCGCGCGGCTGAGGCTACTGCCTATGGCGGTGTGACGATTGCAGTGAAAGACGCGCTCACGATGGCTGGTCCATGCTCGGTCGGAGACATCCTTGCCGTGATGAATGGTGAAATCGTCATGGTCAATCAAGACCTCGTTGAGGCGGTATGTGCGGTGGTTGATGAGGCGATGACGGCCGAAAGTTCACTACTCACCTTCGTGGCGGGGGCTGATGCTCAGGCCGAGATCACCTCGGAAATCACCGCCCGGGTAGAAGTGAATTATCCGGCAATCGATCTCATCTTTATAGAAGGAGGCCAGCCTTTGTGGCCCTACATCATTGGGGTGGAATAGCCCACGGTGAGTAGTGCAGATGAGGTACTTGGTGCACGCCTCGATTCGGTGATCGGTGGCAAGTCAGCGAAAGCGATCACGGCGGCGCTCGGTGTTGCCACCGTGCGGGATTTCCTGGAGTACTACCCGCGGCGCTACGCCGAGCAGGGCCAACTGACCAGCATGGCCGAACTCGCTGACGGCGGTCCAGTCACGGTTCTGGCCGAGATCGCGGAAATCACTTCACGCAGGATGCGTGAGCGTCGCGGCTCCCTGTTGACAGCGCGCATCACTGATGGCAGTGGAGCGATGTCTGTCACTTTCTTCAATCAAGCGTGGCGGGAACGTGAGCTGCGTGTGGGGCGGAGGGGACTTTTTTCGGGGGTGCTGGGCACGTATCGAGGGGAACGTCAACTGACCCACCCGCGTTACCTGCTGTTTCCCGATGGTGTTGAAGCCGATCCTGAGGCGGTCGAAGCATTTACGAACTCCCTTATTCCGGTCTACCCGGCCACTGCGAAGGTGACGTCCTGGGATATCGCCAAATCAATGCGGGTTGTACTCGATGTGCTGCCCACCCTGCCTGATCCGCTCCCGGAGGACATCCGCTCCCGGCTTGGACTGATGGATCACGATTCTGCGGTTCGTGCAATTCATCGGCCCGTGGATCGTGATGAGGCGGAACGGGCGCGCAAGCGGCTAGCCTTCGACGAGGCAGTGGTGTTGCAGGCGAGCCTGTTATTGCGACGGCGCACGGTGGATCGACTGACGGCGCGACCCATCGCCGACGTTTCCGATGGCTATGCCGCGGAATTTGATCGTCAGCTCCCGTTCACGCTCACCTCTGGACAAATATCTGTCGGGCGGGAAATACACGGCGACCTGAGCCGTAATCACCCGATGCATCGGTTATTGCAGGGCGATGTGGGTTCCGGTAAGACTTTGGTGGCTCTGCGCGCGATGCTCCGAATCGTTGATAGCGGTAGTCAGGCAGCGCTACTGGCACCAACGGAAGTTCTTGCGAGTCAGCATGCGCAGTCCATTACATCCATGTTGGGGGATCTAGCTGCACATGGAATGGCAGAAGGACTTTTCGCCTCAACGGGGATGGCGACTTCGGGTGTGCGTGTGGAATTGCTCACCGGCTCCTTAGGTGTTGCGGCGCGCCGCCAGGTCATCGAACGCATTGCATCGGGTGAAGCCAACATCATCGTTGGGACTCACGCCCTCTTCAGTGAACACATTGACTTTCCCAACCTTGCACTTGTTGTGGTGGATGAGCAGCACCGATTTGGTGTTGAACAGCGATCAATCTTGAGTGAGCGTGCGATGGGGGATAGCCGGCCCCACGTTCTCGTGATGACTGCAACGCCTATTCCACGAACTGTGGCAATGACGGTTTTTGGTGACCTTGACGTCTCGGCACTGACCGAGATGCCTGGTGGCCGTGCAGATATTTCAACGCATGTGGTCAATCCCGTCCTGCAACCGCAGCATCTCGAACGCGTATGGCAGCGAGTTACCGAGGAAATTGCACAAGGTCACCGCGTCTTCGTGGTGTGCCCACGCATCGGCGTGGAAGAGCCCGATGACTTATTTGAGGACGCGACCGATGCCGCCGTGGACCGGGTCAGCGCTTCAGTCACGGCAACATTCGAGATGCTCCAGCGTGAAATGCCGAATGCGCGAATTGCCATGTTGCATGGTCGAATGGGCGCAGAGGAGAAGGCGAACATCATGCAGCGATTACGTGCTGAAGGTGACACCGCACTTGATCTGGTGGTTGCCACCACGGTCATCGAAGTGGGTGTGGATGTGCCGGAAGCGACGATGATGGTGATCATGGACGCTGATCGATTCGGAATCTCACAATTGCATCAGCTTCGCGGCCGAATCGGACGTGGGAAGTTGCCGGGAGTCTGCATCATGATCAGTGAAGCCCAGGAGGGTACGCCTGCCAGAGCTCGCCTTGATGCCGTTGCGAGCACTCGCGACGGGTTCGTGCTTGCGGAAAGCGATCTGGAGATTCGGGGTGAGGGAGATGTCTTGGGCGATGCACAATCAGGGATCAGGTCCTCGCTGAAGATCCTGAGTGTGTTGCATGATGAAGAGTTGATTACTTCGGCACGTGATGAGGTGCTCAGACTTCTTGATCGGGACCCAGAGTTGGTTGGGATGCAGATGATCAGGGCTGCGGTTGAGCGACTTGATCCCGAGCGCGGCACGTTCTTGGAGCGTGCGTGACGCGAATAGTTTCCGGGATGGTTGGTGGCCATCCCCTGCGAGTGCCGTCGGCTGGGACGCGACCCACATCTGATCGTGTTCGTGAGGCCCTCTTTTCTAGTCTCGACTCCGCAATCGCTGGTCGGTGGGGCGAGCAGCGGGTCCTTGATCTCTTCGCCGGTAGTGGGGCTCTCGGACTTGAAGCAGCTAGCCGCGGAGCAGGTGAGGTCGCTTTTGTTGAGTCCAATGCGAAAGCGAATGCGGTGCTGCGCGAAAATGTGCGAGCGATCGCAAGCGCCCTGAACGTATCTGGCGCACGAGCCCCTAACTTCAATGTGCACGCACAGTCAGTGGAGTCATGGGTGCCACCACACGATTTCACGTTGACCTTTATGGATCCGCCCTACAGCGTGACGGATGAACACATTCGCGGGCTGCTGGAAGGGCTTGTCTCCGCGGGTGCCTTCGCTTCGGGTTCGTTGATTGTTGTGGAGCGTGATCGACGGAGCGCCTCCCCATTCCCTGAGACCATCACCCTCTGGCGCGATAGGCCATACGGTGATACCCGGCTTTGGTACGGTCACGCGCAAGACAGGACTACCTGAGGGAAATGGGGAACCAGCGCATGCTCACAGTGGTGTGTCCGGGCTCATTCGATCCAGTAACAAACGGCCACGTAGATGTATTTGCCAGGGCAGCAGCCCTCGCCGAGCATGTTGTTGTTGCCGTCCTAGTGAACCCGAATAAGGCTGGTCTCTTCTCGATTGAAGAACGAATTGAGTTACTCACAGAGATCACGCGTCCGTTTCCCAATGTAAGTGTCGATTCATTCCATGGTCTCTTGGTTGACTACTGCACGGACAATGGCATAAATGCCATCGTCAAAGGACTCAGGGCCGTGAGTGATTTTGACTACGAATTGCAGATGGCCCAAATGAACTATCGCCTGCGTTCCTTGGAGACCCTGTTCGTTTCTACGAACCCGGAATTCGGTTACCTCTCCTCGAGTCTGATCAAGGAAATCGCCAAATTCGGCGGAGATGTCCAAGGACTTGTCCCCGAACCCGTGTTGGAGCGCATGAAGGAGAAATTTTCGGCCACAATGGGCTAAACACGAAGGAGTCTCCGGGTGGACCTACAAGAACGCCTCGATGAGTTGACCGTACTTATCGAAGATGCCAAGGCGATGCCGCTCTCTGCCTCATGCATAGTCAATCGCGCCCAGGTGCTTGATCTCATTGATGAGATTCGCCAGCTTCTTCCGGAATCTGTTCACCGGGCCGACGAGCTACTTGCAGACCGTGAGGCCGTGGTACAAGACGGCAGGCGTGAAGCGGATCGCATCTTGGAGCGGGCACGAACCGAGGCCGATCGCATGGTTTCAGAGCATGAGGTCTACGTAGCAGCAGTTGCTGAGGCAGATGCGCTGCGTGAGGAAGTCATGGTGGAGACGGCGCAGATGCGTCGGGAGACCGACGATTACATCGATGCCAAGTTGGCCACCTTTGAAATCACGTTGCATAAGACTCTGCAGACGGTTGACCGTGGCCGGGAACGGCTGCGAAGCCAGATGTATGAGGAGTTGGCGCCGGTGCACGAAGATGAGTCCTTCTTCGATTCCGAAGATCGGTAAGTAGCTCACCTCACGCACTCGGTATCCTTGGCACGATTCGCCGCCGCCGGTTGGCTCGAAAGCATGGAGTACACGTGAGCGCCCTCGATCCCCGCGCCCCCATGGTCATTGATACCAAGTCCCTGGAGCGCCGCCCAGGGTCGATGCGCACCATGGAATGTGAGGCCTTGGCTCCCGCTGATCTCGGAAATGCCATGGCCGGGGTGCCTGAAGGGTCACCCATGCACATGGAGCTGCGCCTGGAATCGGTCCACGAGGGAGTGCTCGTCACGGGCAGTGCCGAGGTCACCATCGCCGCCGAATGCTCCCGATGCCTCGACCCCATGGAGTGGGAAGAGGAAGTGGAATTCAGTGAGCTCTTTGCCTACCCGGCCACGGACGCCAGAGGCCACATCATTGAGGATCTCGACGACGATTCTGAGTTGCCGCAGCTCCAAGATGACCTCCTGGATTTGGACCCGGTCCTCAGGGATGCAATAGTTCTCTCCTTGCCGTTGGCTCCGGTGTGTGACGATTCATGCTCTGGGCTGTGCCCCACCTGCGGGGAGCGGCTAAGCGACGGGCATACTCATGCGGGCTCTGATCCCAGATGGGCTGCGCTCTCGCACCTGCTCGAAGGTGGGCAGGACACAGGTTCGATCGACGAAAGGCCCGATGATGCCAGTTCCGAAGCGTAAGACCTCGCGTGCCAATACTCGGCATCGTCGTTCCCAGTGGAAGGCAGCAACTCCCACCCTGGTGACCTGCGCCCGCTGCAAGGAAAAGCGCCCTGCGCACACCGCATGCCCCACATGCGGCACCTACGCCAAGCGCCGCGTACTCGACGTTTAATCGCGAACGGCGAATTTCACGGTCGTAGTGAGCTAGACGGGCCAAAAACCTAGTGAACACATCTGTCGCTACGCGCAATGATGCCGCAGGCGACGTGGTTCACCGAGCCTTAGAGATGTGGTTGCCCGCCAGCGTGCTGATCGCTGAGGTGCGCCCCGATACGCCACTCGCTGGTCTGGGTATCGACGAGCGCACCTGGGTGTCATTTGCATATGCATTACGGCTCGCATCGAGTGGTCAAGTGGTGCTGAACGACTCCATCGTGGGCTCGCTCACCACGGTCGGTGATGTGCTGGATCACGTGCGTGCCCACCACGACCAGTAGCGATTTAGGCTCTACGAATGGCCACCCCGAGCGGACTTGACGCCTTACGGCAGCAACTTGGTGTTGAGGTGCCCGATGATGCCTTGACGCTGGCGCTCACCCACCGTTCCTACGCCTATGAAAATGGCAATCCGCCAACGAATGAACGCTTGGAGTTTCTCGGCGATTCGGTGCTCAGCATCGTGGTGACCGAGTGGCTCTATCGGTCCTTACCTGATGAACCCGAGGGGCAGCTTGCGAAGATTCGTTCATCTGTGGTGAGCGCGGTGGCTCTGGCCGAAGTGGCGCGAAGGATGGATATCGGTTCCTATGTCTTGGTGGGTAAGGGTGAAGAGCAGTCAGGTGGCAGGGATAAGACCTCGATCCTTGCGGACACCTTCGAGGCTCTCCTTGGTGCGATGTACTTACACGCAGGCATGGCAACAACACGAAGTTTCATCGAAGAGGTCTTCGTTCCACTGATGCGGGAGTCCAGTGAGCTCGGCGCTGCACTCGATTGGAAAACGTCGCTTCAGGAACTCGCGAGCACGCGTGGAATGGGTATTCCTGAATACCGGGTGAGCTGGACGGGGCCTGAGCACGAGAAAGAGTTCACGGCAGAAGCGCGTATTGACGGAGCTACGTATGGCGTGGGGGTGGGCACGGCAAAGAAGATTGCCGAACAGCGCGCTGCTGAAGCGGCTTATCAATCACTCGAAGGCTGAGAGCACGTGCCAGAACTTCCCGAGGTTGAGGTGGTGCGCAGAGGGATTAATCAGTGGGCGGTGGGCCGACGCATTGCTTCGGTCGAAGTGCTTCACCCCAGGGCTGTCAGGCGCGCGGGCACCCATTCGCTCGTCGAAATTGTTGGGGACAGATTTACGTGTGCAAGTAGGCGTGGGAAGTACCTATGGCTTCCGCTGAGGGGCGAGCCGATGGCGCTCGTTATTCATCTGGGAATGAGCGGCCAGGTGTTGATGCAACCGAACTCGATGCCCGATGAGACTCACTTGCGTGTGCGCGTGCGCTTCACGGATAAGCGACGCCAGATGCGTTTCGTTGATCAGCGAACCTTCGGCGGCATGTATCTTGATGTGCTCGCTCCTGACGATGCAGGTGGCCATATTCCGATCAGCATCGGACACATCGCCCGCGATCCCCTCGATCCGCACTTCGATGTGCGTGACACGGTTCGGCGGATCCGTTCCAAGCGAACGGAAATCAAGAGGGCCCTGCTTGATCAATCGCTGGTGTCGGGAATTGGAAATATTTACGCGGACGAGGCGCTGTGGCGGGCGGAGATTCATGGCGAGCGAGCAACGAATCGCTTGAGTGCAGAACTCATTACCGGGCTCCTCCGACATGCCCGGCAGGTGATGGAAGGGGCATTAGCCCAGGGGGGAACGAGTTTCGATTCCCTGTATGTGAACGTGAATGGAGAGTCTGGCTATTTCGCCCGTTCCTTGGCCGCCTATGGCCGGGAAGGGGAGCCCTGTGCGCGCTGTGGCCGCCCCATTCGACGCGAGGCTTTTATGAATAGATCGAGCTTCAGCTGCCCGGGGTGTCAACGTCGGCCGAGGACAGCGGAGCACGGGGGGAGAATCCCGAAGCGACATGACTCACCGTTGCCCGAAGCGAAGGGGCTCACTAGGTAGAGTCATGGCAGTTAGAGGCAAATAGTCGGCTTCCCCCTGACACGCCCCTGGGCCCGAGAATTACGGAAGTGACGTGCACCTCAAGACGCTGACCCTCAAGGGCTTCAAGTCCTTTGCCTCGCCGACGACCCTGCACTTCGAACCCGGCGTGACCTGCGTGGTGGGGCCTAACGGATCTGGCAAATCCAATGTGGTGGATGCGCTCACCTGGGTAATGGGCGAACAAGGTGCCAAGTCCCTTCGCGGCGGCAAAATGGAAGACGTCATCTTCTCCGGTACCTCTGGCCGGGCCCCCCTCGGCCGGGCTGAAGTCTCCCTCACCATCGATAACACCGATGGGGCGCTCCCGATTGAGTTCACTGAGGTGACTATTTCGCGCACGCTGTTTCGAAACGGCGGCTCGGAATACGCCATCAACGGGGAAACGTGCCGCCTCCTCGATGTTCAAGAGTTGCTCGCCGATTCGGGAATTGGGCGCGAAATGCACGTCATAGTTGGCCAAGGCCAACTCGACACAATTCTGCGGGCGAATCCAGATGAGCGTCGCGGGTTCGTTGAAGAAGCCGCCGGCGTGCTCAAGCACCGCAAGCGTAAGGAGAAAGCGCTACGCAAGCTCGATTCGATGCAGGCGAACTTGGCTCGCTTGCAAGACCTCACCACGGAATTGCGCCGCCAACTCAAGCCATTGGGTAGGCAGGCAGAGGTGGCGCGTCGAGCAGTGGTGATTCAGACCGACGTGCGTGATGCGCGTTTGCGCCTCATGGCAGATGACCTCGTGCAAATGCGCTCAGCGTTAGCAGCCGAGGTGGCAGATGAATCGGCACTTCGCCAACGCCAGCAACTAGTTGAAACGGAATTCGCAGGGCTCCAAGCGCGCGAAGCTGAGGCCGAAGAGGCGGAGAAGCACGATGCACCGGCGCTGGGTGCCGCGCAAGAGCGTTGGTTCGCGTTAAGTTCCCTCGCCGAGCGCTTCTATGGGTTAGAGCAACTGGCATCGGAGAAAGTGCGTCACTTGCAGCCCGAACCTATGGAAGAGACGGTTGGCCGCGATCCTGAAGCGATTGATGCCGAGGCTCGGTCCCTGCGCGCCCAGGAATTCGAACTGGGGCGAGAAGTTCGCACGCTCAGTGATGACTTGAATGCAGCGGTTAATGAGAGGGCAAGAGTTGAGGCTGAGCTCTCAACCGAAGAACAACGTGTTGCAGCGTTAGAAAGAGCAGCGGCGGATCGCCGTGAAGGATTGGCGCAATTGGCAGGCAAGGTCAGTGCTGCCCAATCCCGCTGGGAGGCGCGCAATGCCGAAGTAGAGCGCCTAACCGGTCAGGTCGCGGAAGCGCAGCAGCGCAGCTCATCTGCTCAAGCGGAATTTCAGCGCATCGAGGTGGAAGTGGCCGGCCTGGATGCGGGTGAGATGGGGCTGGATGCGGAGCACGAGAACGCATCAGCGGCCCTCATTGAGGCGGATGCCGAAGTTGACCGACTCATCGCCGAAGAGGCGCAACTTGAGCGGGCGCGTGCAGCGGCTTCTGCCACTTGCCAGGCACTTGAACTTAGTTTGAATCGCAAAGATGCAACCGGAACGCTGATAAACGCTGGTGATCGAGCACCCGGTGTTGTGGGCACCCTTGCCTCCTTGATTCACATTGAGCATGGTGCTCAGTCCGCGGTTGCCGCAGTCCTCGGTGACCGCGCGGATGCCGTTGTGGTTCGCGGAGTGGACAATGCTTGCCAGTCTCTGGTGCTCGTCAAGGAACTTGATGCAGGGCGTGCCACCTTGATCATCGCTGATGAGAGCGATGGTACGGATTCACATCGTGGGCCGGCCCCGGGTGGGGGTCGGTGGCTAACTGACGTCGTTCGTGCCGAGCAGCGCGTCTCCGGTGTTATCAAGCGGCTTCTTGGCAGCTCGATCTTGGTACCTGATGTGGATGCAGCGCTTGCCGGTTTGCGTACTCATCCGGAGTACACGTGGGTGACCTCGACCGGTGACCTTCTCGCTGACGGTGTGGTTCGAGGCGGTTCAGCCTCGGATCAAACCCTGGTGGAGGTTGCCTCTGCCCTCGAAGAGGCGCAGGCCGAACTCGAAAATGCTGTGCAAACCTCAGAGCGGGTGCGCTTTGCTCTCGTGCGAGCGCGTGAGGTTCAAGCCGCCGCCACCCAACGCGTGGAGCAGGCACTCGCCCGTCTTCATGAATCTGATGCCGAATTGGCCGCGGTGGCCGAGCGGCTGGGACAGCTTGGTCAAACCGCCCGGGCAGCAGCAAGCGAAGCAGATCGCCTCGCGAATGCTCTCGCCGCGGCAACACAAGCCCGTGAAGCAGATAAGCAGGCGGTGGAAGAACTGCAGAGTCGCCATGAAGCGGCACTGGCAGAGCCCGAAGAACTCGTCAGTCATGAAAAGCGGTCACTTCTGGCTGAAGCGCTCACTGCGGCACGCGCTACGGAGACAGATTCCAAGCTCGCCGTTCGTACCGCCGAAGAACGAGTCACGGCCGTAGCGGATAGAGCCGCGGCACTCGAGCGCGATGCGCAGGCCGAGCGCGATGCGCGGCAAGCGGCCATCGCCCGGCGTGAACGTAGGGCCGCTGCTCTGGTAGTCGCCGAAGCAGTGTTGAAGGCCACGCGTACGGTTCAGCAATTTGTCGATCGCTCAGTGAACCTGGCACAGCGCGAGCGCCACATTGTGGAGAAACGAACCAGGGAGCGCGACGAAGCGTTGGGTGTTATTCGTGCTCGGCTTCGCGAACTCACTTCCGAGCTTGATGGCTTGCGTGACAGCGTGCACCGTGACGAGATGGCTCGCGCGGAGCAGCGTTTGCGGATTGAGCAAGTGGAGGGCAAATCTCTGGAGGAATTCGGTGTTGAGTCTGAAGTGCTCATCGCCGAATATGGCCCCGATCAACTCGTGCCACCGAGTCCACGCGTGCCCGGTGATGAAGTCGATCCTGATGAACCCGAACCGCAGCCGTATCCCTATGTGCGCGAGGAGCAGGAGAAGCGGCTCAAGGCTGCAGAGAAGGGCCTGGCGCTCCTGGGCAAGGTCAATCCACTTGCACTCGAGGAGTACTCCGCTATGGAAGAGCGGCACCGGTTCCTGACTGAGCAGCTTGATGATCTCAAGCGAACACGCGAAGACTTGCTCAGCATCGTCCGCGAGGTGGATGAGCGAGTGCAGCAAGTATTCACTGAGGCCTTCGCCGATGTCTCGCGTGAGTTCGAAGTCATCTTCGCGCGATTGTTCCCGGGGGGCGAGGGTCGTCTCGTCCTTACCGATCCATCAGACATGTTGACCACCGGTATTGAGGTTGAGGCGAGGCCCCCGGGCAAGCGGGTCAAGCGGCTCTCCTTGCTATCGGGTGGGGAGCGCTCCCTCACCGCGGTGGCATTCTTGGTGGCGCTTTTCAAGGCACGCCCAAGTCCGTTCTACGTGCTCGATGAGGTTGAGGCCGCTCTTGATGATGTGAATCTGGGTCGTTTGATCGACATCATCGAGGAGCTCCGATCCTCTTCGCAGTTGATTGTTATCACTCACCAGAAGCGCACAATGGAAGTTGCCGATGCCCTGTACGGCGTATCCATGCGAGGTGATGGCGTGTCTCAGGTCATTGGGCAGCGTTTGCGTGAAGCGGTCAGTGCTTAGCAGCTCCGGCTGAACACCATCGCTAGGCTGCTGCGGTGACCGACATCTCCGTCTACCTGATTGCCGGAGTGATCCTCCTTGGTCTCGTCCTCGGTGCGGCATTTGCCCTTCTCCGTTCACGTAAGCGCCCTGAGTTACCTGCACCGCGCCCGGGTGTGGATTACGCACCAGGTGTTGGTGACGATGCCTCTGAGCCTCGCGATACCGCGAAGCGTGGGTTCACCGATGTAGGCACGGCTGTCCTCGAGGCCGTTGAGGAGCAAGCTCTTCTAGAAGGAAGCCCCGGTGTTGACGAGGCCCCCGCGGTCTGGGAACTGGAAGTCCCGGCACCCGCACGTGGCCGGTTTCATCGGTTGCGCGAACGCCTTGCACGCTCGAATAACGCAGTCGGGCTCAGCCTGCTTAACCTGCTGTCGCGTTCAAAGGTAGACGAAAGCACCTGGGATGAGGTCGAAGAGATTCTGCTCACCGCCGATCTTGGGGTTGGTCCCACACAGGAGCTCATTGATCGGTTGCGCCTGGCCGTTGCAGTAGATAACTCACAGAGCGCTGCCGATATTCGCGATCTACTTCGAATCGAGTTGCTCGCTCTGGTGGATCCGGCACTTGATAGGAGTCTGTGCACCCAAGTGGCGGATCGCCCTGCCGTAGTGCTCGTTGTAGGCGTCAACGGCACGGGTAAGACCACCACAACGGGCAAGTTGGCCCGGCTCCTCGTGGCTGAGGATCGCACTGTGGTCCTTGGCGCGGCGGACACTTTCCGCGCCGCGGCTGCGGATCAGCTCCAAACCTGGGGTGATCGCGTGGGCGCCGCCGTGGTTCGAGGCCCCGAAGGTGGCGATCCGGCATCCGTCGCATTCGATGCGGTCACTATTGCGGCCGAGGCCGGTGTGGACACGGTGATCATCGACACGGCCGGGCGGTTGCACACCAAGACTGGCCTCATGGATGAACTGGGCAAGGTCAAGCGCGTGGTAGAGAAGCGCAGTTCGGTAGATGAAGTGCTCC
>JBJOIE010000176.1:0-3020 GCA_046047295.1 Actinomycetota bacterium
TTTGCGGCTTCCAGTTGATTTCACGTACCGCAAGCCGGTAGCGATCGGTTGCCGCGAGGGTGATGGTTCCGCCATCAAATTCCATACGAATGCCCGTCAATGTCGGCAACGTGTCATCACGGCCTGCCGCGATTGCAACCTGAGCAACTGCATGGGCAAACTCATCGGCCTCAATGGATCCGCTTGAGTCAGGCATTGCCGGCAGTGCTGGGTAATCATCGAGCGGAAGGGTGGGCAGCGTGAAGGTTGACCGACCACACGTGATCACAACGCGGCTACCTTCCACCGCAATCACCACGGGCTGCGCAGGAAGTGAACGAGCAATATCGGAAAGAAGACGTCCAGACACCAGCACCTTGCCTGGTGCATCCACTACGGCTTCGATCTCTACCCGAGCTGAAACCTCATAGTCGAAGCTGCTCATGGTGACGTGACCATCGTCAGCGGTGATCACCACTCCGGCGAGCACGGGAAGCGATGGGCGTGACGGCAAGCTGCGTGCGGTCCAGGCCACCGCCTCGGCGAGGGTGTCACGCTCGATGCGGATCTTCACCACGGCTCCATTTCCTCGCCCTGCGGGCGCTTCTTTCGTGAAATGCAGACCCTACAAGGAGAAGGCGTCAGTGAATAGTGGAGTGAGGTTGGGCTGTGCACAGCAGGCCTTGTAGTTATTAGTCCATCAATCCATCAAGGAGATAAGTAGTAGTAGTCATAGGTGCTGTGGGAAGTGTGGAAAGACGGCCTTTTGTGAGGTGATCAGCGGAATCACGTGTGGATGTGATGTGGAGTGACCTTCGGGTTTCTGTGGCTCCATGTGGAAAGGCCCGCAGATATCCACGGCGGAATCACTCGCACGGTGGAGTTATCCCAGGAATGGAGCACCAGGGTCACGGAAAACCCGGGGTTTTCCACAACAAACCCACAACTGTGGGTAGGGGGACGAGTAGACCCGCAAGGGGACGCGCTGGATTGAACAACTTTGGGACAACATGGGATTTATACACAGGTTTATACACAGACTACATCCACAACTGTGGAGCACCTGTGGGTGATGTGCTCTGCTGTTTCGAATGTGATGTGTGGTGAGTGAATTACACGCTACATGGGGCGAGGCTGCGACTTGATCCTGCTCGTCAGGTCGGTCACCTGATTGAACAGGCTTCGCCGCTCGGCCATGAGCTGGCGGATCTTGCGGTCAGCGTGCATCACAGTGGTGTGATCGCGGCCGCCGAATGCTTGACCAATCTTCGGCAGGGAGAGGTCAGTGAGTTCCCGGCACAGATACATCGCAATCTGGCGAGCCGTCACCAGCACCCGTGAACGGCTCGAGCCACACAGATCGTCCACGGTCACACCAAAGTAAGAAGCAGTGGCGGCCATGATTTGCGCAGCCGTGATTTCTGGCCCCACTTCATTAGGCAGCAGATCCTTGAGCACGGCTTCCGTGATGGCCAGATCCACCGGCTGGCGGTTCAGTGATGCGAATGCGGTGACGCGGATGAGTGCACCCTCGAGTTCACGAATATTGGTGGCGATCTTTGAAGCGATGTACTCCAAGACCTCGGGTGGGGCAACGAGGCGTTCCTGCACCGTCTTCTTACGAAGGATGGCGATACGCGTTTCCAAGTCAGGTGGCTGAACGTCAGTGATGAGGCCCCACTCGAATCGTGAGCGCATCCGATCTTCGAAGTCTTGCAACTGCTTAGGTGGCAAGTCCGAGGTGATAACGATCTGCTTATTGGCGTTGTGCAAGGTGTTGAAAGTGTGAAAAAACTCTTCCTGGGTCTGGACTTTTCCACTCAGGAACTGAATATCGTCCACGAGTAGAACGTCAATATCGCGGTAGCGGCGCTGGAAACTTGCGGCCTTGTCGTCGCGAATTGAGTTGATGAATTCGTTGGTGAATTCCTCGGAGCTGATGTAGCGAACGTGCGTTCCCTTGTAGAGGGTTCGCGTGTAGTGGCCGATGGCATGCAGCAGGTGGGTTTTGCCCAGACCGGAACCGCCGTAGATAAACAGCGGGTTGTATGCGCGGGCGGGTTGCTCGGCAACGGCAACAGCCGCCGCGTGGGCGAAACGGTTGGATGAGCCGATCACGAAGGTGTCGAAGGTGTACTTGTCATTGAGGCGACCATCGTCACGGCGATCCGCGGGTGTTCCCATACCGGGCCGTGACTCAGAGTGGCTCTCCGTTGGAGCTGGTTCCGGTTCGGGCTCGGCGTAGGTGGCGTCCGCCGCTTCATCGTCATCAACGTCGACATTGCTGGCCAGGGATGGATCGACGGTGACGGCCAGGCGTACGGGTTGACCCACGATTTCTGAGATGGCATTGACCACGATCGGGCGCAAGCGTGTTTCCAGTACGTCCTTGGTGAATTCATTCGGCGCGGCAACGAGCGCGGTGTCACCCACGAGGCCAAGGGGAGATGTCAGGGTGACGAATGCACGCTGCTGGGGAGTCAGGGCAGATTCTGAGAGGTCCGAAATGGCCTGGGTCCAGACCTCAGTGAAGTCCACGGGGGTGGTCATAGCGGGTGAGTCTCCTGATCTTGTCCCATTTTGTCCACATCGTTATCCACAGATGTGGGTAGTCACCGGACATTAGTGCCTAGCCCCTGGGGATACAAGGCAGGATCCGATTTGCGTAGAAGGTCACATGGTGTCCGATCCGGCAAAAGGGGGGCGGATTTGACCCAGAATCCACAGACGCGTACCCTTCCGGGGCTGCCCTTTGGGCACCCGAGCTAGTGATTATGGAGTCAGGCCATGAAGCGCACCTTCCAGCCCAACAATCGTCGTCGGGCGAAGACCCACGGTTTCCGTGCGCGCATGCAGACCCGCGCTGGCCGAGCCATCCTTGCTGCCCGCCGCGGCAAGGGTCGCGCTCGCCTCTCCGCTTAGGTCTGCGCCGGCGATGCTGCCGGCCCCCTATCGCCTGCGCCATGCGCAGGACTTCACGCGTACCACTCGATCAGGCTTTAAAGCCGTTTGTCCCAATGTGCTCATCTTCGGCCACCCCG
>JBJOIE010000177.1:0-4321 GCA_046047295.1 Actinomycetota bacterium
CATGGCGAAGGTGACCCTAGTCACCTAGGTGGGTCGGCATGGGGGCGGAGTTCAGCAATCAGGCACACTTAAGCCCTACCTACGAAAGGAACCACATGCACCGCACCCGTGTGGGCGCCGCACTTGCCGCGGTTGCCGTTGCAGCACTTGCACTTACTGCCTGTTCCTCGGGCAGCCCCTCTGACGCCGAATCAGAAACTACTGCCGCAGCGGCCGACGATGCCACTGGCGATTCCGCTGGTGTAGGTGACGGTATCGAGATAACTGACGAGAACCTCAACATGCTCGCCCCGATCATGATCGTGCCCGAGCAGACCGAAGCCGAGGCAGTTGCCGGAGACTTCGTTGACATCATGGTCGATGATCCGATCAACACCACCGTCACATCAAGTGACCCAGCCATCATCGACATCGCCCCCGGCCGTGAAGAGGATGGTGTGCTCTACAACCCCGGTGGCCAGGCGCTCGCCGCAGGTAATGCAACGCTGAGCGTCACATTGCCCGATGGCACTTCCTATGACATCGCGTTGACGGTTTCGGAGTAACTAGCCCCTTAAGAAATTCACATCGCACGTAGCGTTAATGCGGCGGCCATCCTCATCAATGAGGGTGGCCGTTGCATTTGTCACTTCGATGGATTGCACGGTACCGAATCCACCCCCGGGGATCGCTGCAACAGCTTGAATGATGCGTAGCGAAACGTCTTCACTGGCAACGAACTCACGCACGGTGGGAATTCCCTTATCTGCTAAGTGGTTCATCCGCGAAGCAGCGAGACCATCCGCAAAGTACGCGCACACGTCCTCTACACCGAGGCGCGCAGTGTGCCGCGACAACCACGGTGCTTGTGATCGACCTTCATTCGAGATCCACAGCACCGTGGATGGGAAATCGGCAACGCGGCGCAGTGAAAACCATATGAAATGCGGAAAGCGCAGAGCGGTCCAAGCGAATTCATTATCCGCGCTGCAGAGCATCACGAGATCTTCGTGACCGGGTGCGGTGGGAAGGTGAGAAAGGTCAGCGGTACTTCCGTCCATGGTGGGCACGGCGCAAAGTTTGGAAAACTCAGCTGCGGGCTGAAGAATTTGCCTTTCACCTCGCGCCGGATCTGAGAAGACATTCGGGGAGACACTCGCCCACTTCAGCGGGGATGTAGTCACGGTAATGCTGCCAGCGGGGTAGTGCGAAAGATCGAGGATGGGGTGAGTTCCGTAATTGAATGGACCCGCGAGACCCGAGATCTGAATCTCTTGGTAGAGGGTGGAATCGTTATCGCGCACAGAAATGCGCTTGTGGAAAGTGGCGTTAGTGTCAGTGGTGTCCATGCGCATGGTGATTGATTCTCGAGTCTGCTCGGTCACGCTCCACGGGAATGCAGCGGTTTCACCGTGATAGGGCTTGTCACCTTGATCGGCGAAGGGTAGGCAGAAAAAGTCACCGCGTAGCACTTGCATGAGTGAGTCCAACTCAGGGAAATCCGCCGGCTGCCATGGAGACAGGGAATAGGGCTGGACCTTCTCGGATCCAAGGTCAAACTCAACGGGAGCAACGTGGGCCCCGCGCAAGGTGACCCAAGCCGAGACGGAGTTGCTCACAATCCGCGCACTGGGCTCCCCATGAACCGTTTCGAGATCTACATGGCTGTGGTTGCTCATTGAGTGTGTTCCCATCGTTACGGCGATCATGAATTCCACGATTGTGTGCGTAGCATGGTGCATCGCCATGGAGGTGTGTGCATGAACCGCGAACCCACGCCAGTGGTGTTCATTACCGGCGCTGCAGGTACCGGGAAGTCCACGGTTGCCGAACTCCTGAGCGATCGGTGGACCACCACCCATCTCGATTTCGATGAAGTGACGCGCCCGGTAGTTGACCTAGCGCTGGTGGAGCATCCGGAATGGGACGAAGCAACCTGTCTTCAACAGGTGAAGCCCCTGCGTTATTCGAAGTTCTTCGCCGACATCGAGACGTTGTTGGCAGGACGGGATGCGCCAGAGATCCTGGTGGCGTCGGCGCCGATGACCGGGTACCTGGCCGATCCCAGCGCGTGGGGACCGGTGGAGGTCAGAATCCGCGAGGTGGGTGGGGTGCCTATAGTCATCTGGCTGCACGTGGACGAGGAGATTCGTCAGGCCAGGGTGGCAACCAGGGGTTCAACCCGGGACCTTGGGGTGGAAGAGTCGCAGCGGGCACCTAGCCCACCGAAGATCACCCAAGTCCCCGTTTCCGCGGAGGCGTCCCCCGAGGAAGTCGCCGACAGGATTTCAGTGGAGCTACAGAAAATTTTCGGAAAACCCTAGACAACGCAACGGTGAGGGCACTAACTTCCGATTATTCATGACAACGATTACCTAAGAGTCTTTCCGATTGTGACAACGATTACCTAGGTGATCAGGGCGAAGGTGAGGGGTGGTCATTTCAGTTCACGTCTTCAACCCCAATCCGGTCTTCGACCGGACGTTGAGCGTGCCTGCCGTGTCCCCCGGTGCCGTCATCCGCGCTTCGGCGGCGGAGGTGACCTGCGGCGGCAAGGGAATCAACGTGGCCCGGGCGCTGAACTCCCTGGGTTCGGAGAACCGGCTGGCCGTGCCCTTGGGTGAACTGGATCGGGTCACCTACGAAATGCTCCTCGCCGCCGAGAGCCTTGAGGCCGACGTCATGGGTGTGCCCGGTGGAATTCGTTCGGCAACCATTCTGCTGGAATCCGAGACCGATCGCGTCACGGTCATTAATGAGGCCGGTTACCTCGATGACCTTGAGGTGTGGGATGAGGTCTGCGCCTGGGTGGTGAGCACCTTGGTGCCCGGGGATTTGCTCGCCATCATGGGCAGCTTGCCCGTGGGCCTTCCCAAAGACGCACTAGTGCGGTTGGTGACCGGCGCACATGAAGCAGGTGCGCGCGTTCTGATTGATAGTGCACCCACCTGGTTGGCGCCTGCACTTACCGCTTCGCCCGATGTGGTCACGCCAAACCTTGACGAGGCCGAGGCGTGCCTTGGCCTCAGTGACGCCCAGGTGATGGATTCACATGACCTGGCTCCCGAAGCTGCACGTTTCCGTGCGGAATCTGCAGCCGCACTGCTGGTGGATCGGGGAGCTGCGGTTGCGTGTGTCACGGCAGGATCCTCTGGAGTGGCACTTGCCAGAGGCTCACGGGTGCACTGGATTCCCACCGTCCGTGTTGATGTGGTGAGCACGGTGGGCGCGGGGGATTCCTTCGTTGCCGGGCTTATTCACCAACTGCCGGCAGCGGATGCAGACGAAGCAGCGTGGGTGCATGCAGTGGCCTCTGGAATTGCTAGCGCGGCCGCATCCTGCGAACAGGTGCTCGCTGGCGGCGTGGCGCGCGCCCGCTATGACGAATTGCTGCCGAAGGTGCATGAGTTATTGCCTGAGGGGGTGAGTGCGTGAAGCACAAGCCCGTTCGTTTGCGCGATGTTGCCCTCGCCGCCGGCACAAGCACTAAGACCGCCTCGCGCGTGGTTAATGGTGATGCCCGAGTATCGGATGGCACGCGCACCCGCGTTGAACAGGCCATCAAAGAACTTGGCTACCAGGTAGATGTCACGGCTCGATCGTTGCGCAGAGGTGTCGATGACACCATCGGCGTGGTTGTTCCCACCATCGGTGACCCATTCTTTGCCCAGGGCCTGGAAATGATTGAGGAAATGTCCTTGGCCATGGGCGTCAATTTGCTGGTGGCTTCGAATTCGCGCAGTGCAGCTCACGAGCGTGAACTCGTTGATGGTTTGATCGGCCGCCGGGTTGCCGGGTTGATCATCACCCCCGGCCAAGCCGATTACGGCTTCCTAGCCACCATCCCAACACCCGTCGTCTTTATGGATCGCCATCCACGTGGTTCATCATCGGGTGTGGTGCGCGTTGATGACCGTGGTGGAGCGAAAGCCGCTGTTGCCCACCTGATCAATCATGGTCATCGCCGCATTGCGCTCGTGACCGATGATCCGAACATCAAGACGTCGGCACTTCGGCGCCAGGGTTATCACGATGCACTTGCCGAAGCAGGGATTCAGGTTGATCCGAATCTCGAGGCCATCGGCTGTGAGGTTTCAGATCAGGCGTTCAGTGCAACTGGTCGTCTACTCAATCTGACCAACCCGCCAACGGCCATCTTCAGTGCACGTTCAGAAACCTCGCTGGGCGTTATACGTGCACTTCACAGTGAGCACCGTGAAGACATCGCATTCGTTTCCTTTGGCGATTTCGAGATGGCGGATGTTCTGCGTCCCGCGATCACGGTGATTGACCATGATCCCAGGCAACTGGCCGAGGCAGCGATGATCCGTTTGCGTCAGGC
>JBJOIE010000178.1:0-6369 GCA_046047295.1 Actinomycetota bacterium
ATGGTTCGATGCCCAACCGGCGAGTTACCGAGACTCCATCTTGCCACCATCGATCACGGCCCGGGTAGCCGTAGAAGCCGGAGCAACCATCGGGTGGTGGAAATACGTAGGCAGCCGCGGCCGTGTCATCGGGCTCGATCACTTCGGTGCTAGCGCGGATGCGGCCACGCTCTTTCGGGAGTTTGGAATCACGGAAGAAGCCGTGGTAGCCGCGGTTTCCGAAACCATGTCCACGAGCTGATGTCGATGAGATTGGGAGCATGATGAATCAGATACTTGGTCAACTGACTGCGGCTGGAGTTTCGATCTGGCTTGATGACCTAGATCGAGGTCGCATATCTTCGGGCAACCTCGCGCACCTCATCGAGAACATGGATGTCCGCGGAGTGACCACCAACCCCACGATCTTTGAAAAAGCCATTTCGAGTGGGAGTGCCGCATACGCTGACCAGATAGCTCAACTCACGCGCGATGGCGCGAGCGTCGACCAGGTCATCAGGGCGCTCACCACCGATGATGTACGCGCAGCGTGTGATCTCTTCCTACCGGTGTGGGAGTCCACTGCTGGTTCGGATGGGCGCGTATCCCTGGAGGTGGATCCACGTCTAGCTCGAGACATGGAAGGAACCATCAGCCAGGCGAAGGAACTGTGGTCCATCGTGGACCGCCCTAATTTGCTCATCAAGATTCCTGCCACCGTTGAAGGCTTACCCGCAATAACTGAAGTAATCGCTGCCGGCATATCGGTGAACGTCACGCTCATCTTTTCCGTAGCTCGGTACCGAGCTGTACTTGATGCATATGCGCAAGGGGTCGAGTTGGCCCTCTCACGCGGCATTGATGTGAGCACTATTCATTCTGTTGCGAGTTTCTTCGTCAGCCGGGTAGATACCGAAGTAGACAAGCGACTTTCTGCTATCGGCACTCCCGAAGCCGCAGCCCTTCGCGGCAAGGCTGCCATCGCCAATGCAGATCTGGCTTGGGCCGCATGTGAAGCGTTCATCGCAACGGATCGCTGGAAGGTTCTCGCCGCTGCCGGGGCCACTGCCCAGCGTCCTCTCTGGGCGTCTACCGGTGTCAAAGATCCCAGTTTTGACGACACCCGCTATGTGATCGAACTAGTTGCCCCGGGAGTGGTCAACACCATGCCAGAAGCGACCCTCGATGCGGTAGCCGATCATGGAGTCTTTCGCGGCGACACGATGAGCGGCACGTTCGAGGAGGCGTCGAGGGTGTGGCAGGACCTCGAGGGTCTCGGAATTGAGCCAGCCAGCGTGTTCACCACACTCGAGGATGAAGGCGTGGACAAGTTCATCGCCTCTTGGAACGACCTCATCTCAACGGTCAGCACGGCCATGGACAAGAGCTAACCGGCGCGCAATCATGCACTACAACCCCTTGCGTAATGCTGATGATCAACGCCTACCCAGGGTTGCCGGTCCGTGCGCGGTGGTGCTCTTTGGCGTCACCGGCGATCTTTCGCGCAAGAAGGTGATGCCAGCCATTTACGATCTCGCCAATCGCGGGCTGCTTCCGCCAGGATTTGCCCTCGTGGGCTTTGCTCGCCGTGAGTGGGCCGACGAAGACTTTGCCGAACGCGTTCACGATGCCGTACGCGAACATGCCCGAACCCCGTTTTCCGAAGAGACCTGGCGACAACTCGCCCAAGGAATTCGCTTCGTGGACGGAGACCTGACTGATCCCGAGGCCTACGTGACCATCCGGTCAACCCTCGAGCAACTTGATCGTGACCGAGGCACCGAAGGCAACCACGCGTTCTACCTATCCATTCCCCCGGGCCTCTTCCCACCCGTACTTGAAAACCTGAAATCAAGCGGTCTTGCCGAACCCGCCACACCTAATTCCTGGCGGCGAGTCGTGATCGAGAAGCCGTTCGGCCACAACCTCGAATCAGCCGAGGAACTCAACCGACTGGTGGACGACGTTTTCCCCCCAGGTTCTGTGTTCCGCATCGACCACTACCTGGGTAAGGAGACGGTTCAAAACATCTTGGCGGTGCGGTTTGCCAACACCATGTTTGAACCTCTGTGGAATTCACACTATGTGGACAACGTTCAGATCACCATGGCAGAGGACATTGGCATCGGTGGCCGAGCCGGCTACTACGACGGAATTGGCGCCGCCCGCGATGTGATTCAAAACCACCTCCTCCAACTCATGGCCCTGACGGCCATGGAAGAGCCGCTTTCTTTCAGCGCTGATGACATCCGGGCTGAGAAGATCAAGGTGCTGTCTGCCATCAAGCTCCCCCATCAGATCGACACGCACACCGCACGTGGGCAGTACGCAGCCGGCTGGCAGGGTGGTATTCCCGTGAAGGGCTTCCTCGAGGAGGATGGCATTCCTTCAGACAGCACAACTGAAACCTTTGCTGCACTTCGACTTGACGTTGACAATAGAAGGTGGGCGGGAGTCCCGTTCTACCTCCGCACGGGAAAACGGCTTGGCCGTCGTGTCACCGAAGTCGCGATTATCTTTAAGAAAGCTCCCCACCTGCCCTTTGAAAAATCCTCCGTTGCCGAACTAGGCCAAAACGCATTCGTATTTCGAATCCAACCCGATGAGGGCATCACCGTTCGATTTGGATCTAAGGTGCCAAATACCTCCACCGTGCAGGTTCGCGACGTGACGATGGATTTCCAATACGGGGAATCGTTCGTGGACACCAGCCCTGAAGCGTACGAGCGTCTCATCCTCGATGTCTTGTTAGGCGACCCACCGCTCTTCCCACGGCACCAGGAAGTGGAACTCGGTTGGCGCATCTTGGATCCAGTACTTGATCGATGGGCCGAGCACGGCCGTCCAGAGCAATACGCGTCTGGTGGATGGGGTCCCGCCAGTTCCTACGAGATGATCGCTCGGGATGGTAACACCTGGAGGCGACCATGATCCGATTGGAAGACACCAGCGGCGGTGCCGTTGCCTCAGCGATCGCAGCTGAGCGTCATCGCCAGGGTTCCCCCACAACCGGCATGGTGCTCACCATGCTCGTTCTGAGTGACGAAGAGTTCCAAGCAGATGCCACTGCTGCTGCGGTGTCAGCAGCACGCCAGCACCCGATGCGCATCATCACGCTCATCCCGCGACCAGGCCGCGGTGCCCCCCGCCTGGATGCAGACATCATGGTTGGCGGTGACGACGGCCCCGGCGAGGTAGCGGTACTTCGGCTTCGGGGTGAACTCTCTAAGCACGGGAACTCCGTTGCCATCCCACTGCTCCTTGCTGATACCCCCGTGGTTGCCTACTGGCCAAGCGTTGCTCCGGAGATCCCTAGCGAGGATCCCATCGGAAAACACGCACAGCGGCGCATCACGGATGCCGCAAGTAGTGACGATCCCCTCACCGCACTGCGCGAGCGGGCAACCGGCTACCGGCCAGGCGACACAGATCTCACCTGGACGCGACTCACCCCATGGCGCACGGTGCTTGCCGCACTGTTCGATCAGAGCGTGGAAGCAGTGCACGGGGTGAAGGTGACCGCCGAGACAGATAATCCCAGTGCGCACTTGCTCACCACGTGGCTTCATATGCACCTCAATGTGCCGGTTGAACTGATTGAGGGAACTGCCCCGGGAATCAGCCGGGTGAGTTTCGATATGAGCGATGGTCAGTTGGCGATTGAACGCCAGTCTGAGACCGGTCACTCGCTGCTCATTCGGCCAGACGCCCCAGTGAGTACCGTGAATGTTCCACGGCGCCACCTGGATGAACTGCTAAGCGAAGAACTGCGCCGCCTTGACCCGGATGAGGAATATGGTCGCGTGTTGCACGCGTTCGGATCACATCATGGCTGAAACGGACGTACTCGTCTGCCGCACCGCACCAGAACTCGCTCAAGTCATCGCCACCCGATGGCTTGAGCGGATCATCAGTTTTCAAGACCATCAGCGTCCCGTGCACCTGTGCCTTACCGGTGGTGGAATCGGAATCGCATTTCTTGAGGAAGCCCGGCGATCTCCCCTCGTCAATGCTGTGGACTGGGCCGACGTGCACATCTGGTGGAGCGACGAACGATACGTGTCCGCAAACTCATCTGAACGCAATGATCAAGCTGCGGACACGGCACTGCTTGGCGCTCTCGACCTCAGCCCCAAGCAAGTACATTCCATGCCCACCCCAGAGCAAAGCGGCGGAGATCCATTGCTAGCGGCACGAATGTATGCCGACGAAATCGCATCCCATGATTCACCCATGATGTGTGTCTCGGTCTTGGGTATGGGTCCAGATGGGCATGTGGCTTCGCTCTTTCCCGAGCGCCCTGAGCTCACAAGCACCGAGGCCGTTGTAGCTATTGAGTTCGCCCCGAAACCTCCACCCACCCGCCTATCAATGACGTTCACCACCATTAATCACGCTGACCAGGTGTGGGTGCTAGCAGCCGGCGAACCTAAGGCTCATGCCAGTGAAGCAGCGATATGCGGCCTAGCCGGCCCCGAGCAGATCCCGGCTGCCGGCGTACACGGTGCCACATTGACGCGCTGGTTTCTGGATTCCACGGCAGCGCAGCGCCTACCGGAATCGATCACCACCATTCACCCGGTAGCTGAGTGATCGCAGTTAGTTGCCGTGCAAGCGATCAAGCGCCTCTTGCAGGATGGCCGCGCCATCCTTGTCTGAGCGACGCTCCTTCACATATGCCAGATGGGTCTTGTACGGCTCGATCTTTGGCGGAGTGGGCGGGTTTTCCTGATCGGGCCCTGCCGGCAGACCGCATCTTGGACAATCCCACTCATCGGGCACTTCGGCATCCGAGGCGAAACTTGGCCGGGCCTCGTGACCACGTGCGCACCAGAAGGAGATGTAGATACGGGGTGCGGCATCACCACGCTCAGCCTCACCCATGGGTCCTGCGCCAACTCGGCTTCCACGAATCGCACTGCCACCGGCCATGTATTACTCCCTGAATCGAATACGCGTACTAGACGCCTGCGCCAATGAGGATGCCAACTGCCACGATGCACGCCGTCCAGATGAGGGCGAGCCCAACAGTGAGGCGATCAAGATTTTTCTCCGCCACGGATGATCCGCCAATCGATGAGCTCACGCCGCCGCCGAAGAGGTCCGAAAGTCCACCGCCCTTACCGCGATGCAGGAGAATTAGCACAACGAGCAGCACACTGGTGATCACCAAGATGACCGCTAAACCAATTAAGAGCGCTTGCAGCATGGAATCCTCATCCGTGAGCCTGTTGAGCAGAGAAAGAATACGCGCTACTACGCGAGCAACTCCGGCGGGTGGAGCCGATAGCGCACGATCCCCACAAAATCGTCTGGGTCAAGGCTGGCCCCGCCCACGAGGGCGCCGTCTATATCCGGGCGGGCCATGATGGCTGCCACGTTGTTGGCCTTCACCGAACCGCCGTAAAGGATTCGCACACCATCCGCGGCAGCTGCTCCCCATTGCTCACCGATCGACACTCTGATGGCTTCGCAAACCTCCTGTGCATCGTCAGGTGTGGCTACTTCTCCGGTGCCGATGGCCCACACGGGTTCATAGGCGATCACCATGCCAGCGATCTCTTCAGCACTGAAATCCGCGAGCGAGGACCGAGTCTGCTCCAGGACGAAAGGCACCGCCTCCCCAGCCTGACGAACCTCAAGCCCCTCACCCACACAGACGATCGGGGTAATTCCATGGCGCAGTGCTGCGCGAGCCTTCGCATTCACTACTGCATCATCTTCAGCGTGATACTGGCGACGCTCGCTATGACCAGCCAACACATAAGTGCACCCGAGTTTCGCGAGCATGGCGCCTGAGATCTCACCGGTGTACGCCCCGGAATCATGCACTGAGATGTCCTGCGCGCCATACTGAATGTCGTAGCGATCGCCCTCGATCAGTGTCTGAACGGAGCGAATATCAGTGAACGGTGGAATCACCGCTACATCGACCGCTTCAAAGTCCGCATCATTCAGGGCATATGCCAACTTCTGCACTAATGCGATTGCCTCGAAGTGATTCAGGTTCATCTTCCAGTTGCCCGCCATCAGCGGCTTGCGGTCAGACATCATTTCCTTCCAAAACTGTCAAACCAGGGAGTTCGCGCCCTTCGAGAAACTCGAGACTCGCCCCTCCACCAGTGCTGATGTGACCAAACTTCCCATCAGGCATTCCAAAACTTCGAATCGCCGCAGCTGAATCGCCACCACCGATCACGGTGAAGGCGGGAGAAGAAGCCACAGCCTCAGCAACCGAACGGGTGCCCGCCGCAAAGGCGGCCATTTCAAATACCCCTACCGGTCCATTCCACACAACTGTCCCTGCGTCTGAAATTTTTTCGGCAAACAGCACACGCGTCTCTGGCCCGATATCAAGTCCTTGCCAACCTTCAGGGATCGAATCCGCGG
>JBJOIE010000179.1:0-2614 GCA_046047295.1 Actinomycetota bacterium
ATGCGGCGCGCAAGGCGTTGGGGGTTGGTGAGGGTCAGACCGCGGTGCTCTACGCCCCAACCTTCCGGGAGACACCTGGCGATGTTTCGGTGCGGTTCAACGTAGCTGAAGTTGCCCAGGAACTCCCGGAATCAATGGTGCTCATCGTGCGCGCGCATCACACGGCCACCGCAGGTGCCCAGGTTGCCGAGTTGATTGCCCAGGGCCGCATCATTGACGGCTCCAAGGTGCCTGACATACGGACCTGTTATCTGGCAGCGGATGCGTTAATCACGGATTACTCCTCGGTGATGTTCGATTACGCGCTCCTGGATCGGCCCATCATCATTTATGCCGATGACTGGATGATGTACCGCGAAACCCGGGGAACGTATTTCGATCTCATCGCCGAACCCCCCGGATTAGTTGCGATGAATCAAGGCGAACTTGTGCAGATCCTGCGCAGTGGTGACTACCGGGGCTCGGAGGCACACGTGTTAAGAGATGCATTCCGTCAGCGGTTCTGCGTATTCGACCGGGGTGATGCGGCCCGGCGCGTTATTGAATTGGTGATGCTTCAGCGCTCGGCGTAGCCGAGGGTGATGCCTCCGCCGGTGGCACTTCGGTGTCAGCTGAGGAAACGTCAGGCGACGGCTCGATGCCCTCAGGTGCAGTAGGTGATCCCGGGGCCGGTGGCACGGGCATGGCATCAGCAACCCGGCATCGGGCTCCAGAGCACTTGGCAAGGGCGTTGAGCTGATCTCGCAACATCCGAATGGTCGATAACGGAGTAGAGCCAATCACGTTATTCAGCTCATAGGGGTCATTGCGCCGGTTGTGAAGTGTCGCGTACTTGGGGTACTGAACATAGAGCCAGTCTTTGGTTCGTAGTGCGCGATATTTCGGTGCGGAAACTCCATCAAAGTCTGGGTCACCGGGCTTGGGTGCGGCGAGGTGTTCGGACAAAGCACCGGTGCGCCAGGGCCCCGCCGGATTGGCCAGTAGCGAGCGTAGATCGCGGCCTTCCGCGAAGGCAGGCACACCGGCACCGAGATAAGAGGCGATGGTCGGTGCGATGTCAACGGTTGACGTCATGGCGTCGATTGTCTTGCCGCGGGCAATGCCTGGGCCGATGAGAACTGCAGGAACCACGGTGTCTTCGCGAAATGGTGTGTGCTTTCCGGTGGCCAACCGTCGAGCTCCTAAGTGATAGCCATTGTCCGACGTGACGATGACCAAAGTGTCTTTATCGTGAGCGGTAGCCCGCAATGTCTCGAGCACGGCGTCAACGGAGTCAGCGAAGGTTTCCACCGAAGCCAGGCGCTTCTCCCACTTGCGATCTAGATTCGCAATGCGGCTGGGCGTGAGGAATGGCGCCCCCTTGAGCCATTTGGGCTCATACATTCCACGACCATTAAAGACCGGATTCCTTGGCAACTTGGCTCCGAAATGCGAACTCGCGTTCTTGGGCGATGAAGGAGCGGGCGTATGCGGGAGATAGGAATTCAGTTCAAGATAAAAAGGCTCACGTGCCTGCTGCAGCCACGCGGTTGCATCGTCGGTCAAGACGTCGTTGAGGAATGCGCCTCCCGCCCGACTGAGGCGGCCATTGCTCGCGAGGACGTAGTTATATCCCGTATACGCCCTATTGCCATTCACGGTGGTCACGAAGTGGTCCCATCCCGGCGGCACGTAGGTGCGTGGTTGATCACCAGGGAATCCGTTGAGGTACTTACCAATGTGCGCTGTCTCGATTCCAGATTTCTGGAGCCATATGGGCAAGTCATTGCGGTCATGGCGCAGGTTGAAGTAGGTGCTCCATCCGCCCTCGGTGGTGGGAATGTTGGACAACACTCGGTGGCTGTGGATGTACTGACTGCGATAGATCGATGATCGCGAAGGGCAGCACAGTGATTCAGTTACCACGAAGTTAGTCAAGGTGGTGCCGAGTTCTTGGAGTTTGACGAGCCGCGGCACTTCGTTGAACGCGCTCCACTCAAGGTCATCGGCCAAGAGGAGAATCACATTTTTAACAAGGGCCGGGGGTGCCGGCGATTCACCCGTAGCGGTGGGGGAGGGCAGGGGTACCAGGGGAATACTCGGAAGGACGGTCTCTGACCCAGAAGGTATTGCGCTTGGGCTTGCGCTTGGGCTCGGTGTGGATTCTTCCGCTGGGGCTGCGTAGGTATCAGAGGCAGCGGTAGCAAGCACGAGTGAAGCGGCAATGAGTGAGCCCGCGCACATGCGCGCATATGGGGCCAGCCAGGCAACAGAGCGTGAAGCGCGGTGCGTCACACAATCTCCGGTTCAACTCGTCACTGGCGTTTTGGTAGGCCTTCGAGGATACGTCATCTCGATAGACTTCACGCATGTCGGGGTCGGTGAGTGTGTCGATCCCGCGCGGTTCATTCGTGATGCACATCGGGGTTCACAAGACGGGCACAACGGCGATCCAATCCTCACTTGCTCAGGTGCGTCCTGGGTTACGCGATCGCGGTATTTCCTACCCCGGGCGGCTCATGGCCCATCGCGATATTGCTTCCTCTGCCATGGGACGCCCCCTGGGATGGCGTACCGAAGGCGCTCGCCCCCCGCAGCCGGGTCTCTGGGAGGACACGGTGCGCGGAGCAAGGAA